>NZ_LT827010.1:6775000-6995000 GCF_900119315.1 Actinoplanes sp. SE50/110
CTCGTCGGCACTGATCGAGCGCTCCCGATCGAGGCTCGCGGTGGTCCGGCCGGTCCAGACCTGGGCCAGCAGGATCAGCGGTGCGGTCAGCACCGCGGCCAGCGCCAGCCGCCAGTCGACGAGGAAGAGCACGAGCGCGACGGTCGCCGGGGTCAGCACGGCGCTGATCATCGGCTGCAGCCGGTGGGCGGGCACCGCCATCGTGGACAGCACCCCGCGACTGGTGAGCATGCCGACCTCGCCGAGCCGGCGGCGGGTGAACCAGCCGAGCGGCAAACGGGCCAGGTGGTCGCCGAGGCGGTGGTGCAGTCCCCGGGACAGCGCGGCGCCGGTGGCGAAGCCGGCGACGTCGCTGCGGAACCGCAGCAGCAGGGCGACCACCGTCGCACCGGCGAACGCGCCCAGCCACGGCAAGGCGCCCGATGTGTCGCCGGCCAGCAATGCCCGCAGCAGCGGGATCAGCAGCGCGTAGGCCAGGCCCTCGGCGATCGACGCGATCGCCATCAGGGCGATCGCCCGGTGCAGCGGGCGCGCATAGTCGGGTCCGAGGATGCGCGACAGCAGGGTGATCACAGTACGGTTCCTCTCTGCGGCGCGGTCGCCACCCCGGTGGCGTCCTCCTGCTGGGCGCGCCACATGCCGGCGAGCAGCCCGTCGGCGGCGAGCAGTTCGTCGAAGGTGCCGCGCTCGGCGACCCGGCCCTCGGACAGGACCAGGACCAGGTCGGCGTCGCGGATCGTCGCCAGCCGGTGAGCGATCACCACCCGGGTACGGCCCTGCCCGGCGCGGTCGATCGCCGCGCGGGTCGCCGCCTCGGTCACCGGGTCGGCGAACGCGGTCGCCTCGTCCAGGACCAGCACCGGCGCGTCGAGCAGCAGGGCCCGGGCGACCGAGACGCGCTGCGCCTCGCCGCCGGACAGCCCGGCGTCCTCGCCCACCACCGAGTCGTAGCCGCGGGGCAGGCTGCCCAGATGGTCGTCGACACCCGCCGCGCGGGCCGCGGCCACCACCTCGTCGCGCCCGGCCGACGACGAGGCCAGCGCGATGTTGTCGGCCACGCTGGTGCGCAGCAGGCGCACGTCCTGCGGCACGAACGCGATCCGCCGGTAGAGCGCCGACGGCTCGATGTCGCGCAGATCCACGCCGCCGAGCCGGACCGATCCGGTGGTCGGGGTCAGGAAGCCGAGCAGCAGCTGCGCGATCGTGGACTTGCCGGCCCCGGACGGACCGACCAGGGCCACCTTGCTGCCGGGCGGGATGACCACGTCGAGGTGGTGCAGCACGGGGTGCTCCTCGTCGTAGGCGAACCCGACGTCACGCAGCTCGATGAGGTGGCCGTCGGGCAGCCGCGGCGCCGCGGGACGCGGGGCGGGCGGCTCGGCCAGTACCGCCCCGATCCGGCCGGCCGCCCGGCGGGCCGCGTTGACGTTGTCGAGGCCGTGGGCCAGCGCGGCGACCGGCGCGGTCAGGGCCAGCGACAGCAGCAGGAACGGCAGCAGGTCGGCCGGTGCCAGGGCACCCGCACCGATCATCGCGGCGCCGCCGGTCAGCACGGTCAGCAGCACCACCATCGGCGACAGCACCAGCGTGGCCAGGGACGCGAGCCAGGCCGCGCTGCCCACCCAGCGCAGGAAGAGCCGGGCGAAGTCGTCAGCGGCGCCGACGAAGCGGTGGTGGGCACGGCCACCCCCGCCGAATGTCTTCACCACCGCGATGCCCTCGACGAACTCGACCGCTGCGACCGCGATGCGCCCCATCGCCGCGTCCACCTCCTGCTCGTCGCGCTTGCGTCGCTCGGTGGACAGCGCCCGGCGCAGGACGAGCCCGACCAGGACCGGGACGAGCGCCACGAGCGTCATCCGCCAGTCGACGGCGGCCAGGTAGACCAGGGCGAGGCCGGGGACCACCACCGCCGAGGTCAGTTCGCCGGGGGTGTGCGCGACCAGCGTGTGCAGGTCGTTGACGTCGTTCTGGACGATCTGGTTGAGGCCGCCCGCGCTCTGGCGGGAGAACCAGCTCATCGGCACGGCGGTCAGGTGACGCGCCAGCAGCCGGCGCAACGACAGCTGGAGGCTGCTGTCGGCGGCGTGCGCGACGGCCGAGGCCAGTGCCCCGGCGACCAGCCGGACCAGCAGGCCGGCCGCACCGGCCGCCACGACGAGCCAGACCCGGTGCCGGTCGGGGGCGTGCGGGGCGAGCAGCTCGCGGCCGAGCTCGACGACGGCCAGGTAGGGCACGACGCCGCCGACGGCGCTGACGGTCTGCAGGAGCAGGGCGCCCAGCAGTTGGTAGCGGTGCGGCCGGAGCAGTGGCCAGAGGCCGGTCGGCGGGGTCATCGGCACCGTCACCTCGGCTCGGTCACGGACGAGGCGGCGTCGAGCGGGGGCGACCCAGCGGGCGCGTTCGTCGGCCACGGGGAAGACGACGACGCGCCGCGCTGGGCCGCTGGCTCGCCGGCCGGGACGCCGGCGGCCCGCTTACCGGGGAGCACGATCAGGGCCACCAGTGCGGCGGCCAGCAGTAGGGCGCCGGACAGGCTCAGGCCGATCCCGAATCCGCTGGTCAGCGCCTCCAGAGGCGGGTCACCGGCGGCGAGCCGGGCATCGGTGCGCGACGCCTGCGCGGTCACCAGGGCGGCCAGGCCGAGGGCGCCGCCGATCTGCCGGGAGCTGTTGAGCACCGCCGAGGCCATGCCGGCCTCGTGCCGCGGGAGGCCACCGACCGCGGCGCCGGTGAGCGGCACGAAGGACAGGCCCATGCCCAGCCCGGTGAGCAGCGAGGGGCCCAGCAGGTCGGTGAGGAAGCCGCCGTCGGCGTCGAGGGCGCCGAACCACGCGAACCCGGCGGCGGCCAGCAGGCCGCCGGTCACCAGCAGAGGTTTGGGCCCGAGCCGGGGAACCAGCCGGGTGGAGATGTTGATCGCCACGACCACGGTGAGGGTGAGCGGCAGAAAGGCCGCGCCGGCGCGGGCCGCGTCCAGATGCAGGACGTCCTGCAGGTAGAGCGAGATGAAGTAGAACGCCGCGAACTGGCCCGCGCAGAGCAGGAGGATGAACAGGTTGGCGCCGGCGACGTTGCGCTTGGCCAGCAGGCCGAGCCGGATGAGTGGATCACTCTTGATCCCGCGGGCCTCCCAGAGCAGGAAGAGCACGATCAGCAGTACGGCGATGCCCAGGGTGACCAGGGTGGTCGCGGAGGCCCAGCCGTAGTGGTCGGTGCGCAGCAACCCGAGCACGAGCGCACCGACGCCGCCGGTGACCAGCACCGCGCCGGGCACGTCCAGTGTGCGGCGGGGCCCGGAGCTGAGCTGCCCGCCCGGGACGCCGATCAGGGCGAGCACCACGACGCAGGCGGCCATCGGGACGTTGACCAGCATCACCCACCGCCACCCGGCGAACTGGGTGAGCAGACCGCCACTGAGCACACCGGCGGCGCCGCCCACGGCCGAGACCGCGGCGTAGACGCCGAGGGCGCGGGTGCGTTCCCGGCCCTCGCGCTGGGTGAGGGTGAGCAGGGCGAGCGCCGCCGGGGCCATCAGGGCGGCGCCCATGCCCTGCACCGCCCGTGCCGCGATCAGCTGCCAGGGCGCCTGCGCCAGGCCGCCGGCCAGCGACGCGAGGGCGAACAGCGCCGTGCCGGACAGCAGGATCCGGCGCTGTCCGAACAGGTCGGCGGCCCGGCCGCCGAGCATCAGCAGACCGCCGAACAGCAGGGCGTAGACGTTGACGACCCAGGGCAGCTGGGTCGGCTCGAACCCCAGGTCACCGCCGAGCGACGGCAGGGCCACATTCACGATGGTCATGTCCAGCGTGACCATGAACTGGGCCAGGGCGACGGCGGCGAGAGCCCCGCCCCTCTTCGGCTCCAACTGAGCCATGCGCACTCCCTCATCGTTTTCTTACACACAAGTTATACGCGTAAGATAAGTCTATCGCCACCCCCGGACCGGAAGGAATCGCCGTGCAACCTGCCGTCCCCCCACGCCGTGCCAAACTGGGCCGCCCCGCCCGGATCACGCAGGAGATGATCGCGGCCAGGGCACAGGCCATCGTGGACGCCGAGGGTGTGCAGCACCTGTCCATGCGCCGGCTGTCCCGCGAGCTGGAGACCACACCGATGGCGCTCTACCACTACGTTCGGGACCGCGACGCGCTGCTGTTGATGCTGCTGGCGACCAAGACCGAGAGCACGCCGCTGCCGCACTTCCCGGCCGAGCCGCGCGACTATCTCCTGGCCGCGGCGGTGCACCTGCACCACCTGCTCGACGGGTGCCCGTGGCTGCCCGAGATCCTCGGGTCGCAGGAGCTGGTCGGCGTGGTGACCCTGCCGGCCGTCGAACACCTGCTGGAGGCGGCCATCCGGTGCGGCCTGGACCGGCAGGAGGCGGTCGAGCTCTACCAGCTGCTGTGGAGCTTCGTGGCCGGGGAGCTGTTCATCAACGCGGGCACGCGCAAGCCCGAGCAGCCGTCGCGACGCCAACGGCTGCTGACCACGCTGCCCGCCGAGGAGTACCCGCACCTGGCCGCGCTGTCCGAGCAGTGGGGCGAGCTCATCGCCGGCGACCACGTGCACCGGGGCCTGGCGGGCATCATCGACGGTGTGCTCCGCGACCGGTCCGGGCCATCGCAGGACGGGTGACGGCGTTCCCACGGCCGGCGCGGCGGCCTCGACGTCGGTGCGCCGGAGGTGGCTCACCGGGTCGACGAAATGGAAGGATGTCGCTGTGCCCGGGCCGCACCCTCGGGAGTTCCCCGTCCCGCCCGCCCGGCAGAGAACCAGGCGGGCCTTGCCCGACCTCGCCCTCCGTCCCGATGGGAGTCACATGAGCGACGTTTCGCCGGACACCGCACGGCTCACGTTCCGGGCCGCAGAGCCGATCCACGGGATGATCTACTTCTCACCGCACGGCCGCGACACCTATGCCGGCATCGGCCTGACGGGCCGCGCCATGACGTACTTCGCACCGCGGTCGGCCGCGATGGGTCCGGTGCCCGCGGAAGTCACCGTGGCGACGTTCTTCAACTTCAACCCGGACGCGGTCCGGTCCGCCCTTCCCGCGGCCTGGGACATCGCCACTGCGGCACAGGTCGTCGAGGCGCGGTACGAGGCCGTCGACCGTTCACTGCGCCAGGCCTGGGGCGACGACACCGGCGGTTCCGCGGTACGCGAGGCCGCCGACCTCGCGCGCCGCGCCGCCGAGCGGGCGTGCGACCGTCTCCCGGGGCGGCCGCTGTTCGCGGCGCACGCCTCGCTGGCGTGGCCACGCGCGCCTCATCTGGTGCTCTGGCACGCGCAGACGCTGCTCCGCGAGTTCCGCGGGGACAGCCACGTCGCGCTGCTGCACACCGAAGGACTCGACGGGCCGGAGGCACTGATCACCCACGCCGCCACCGGTGCCGTACCGCCGGAGGCGCTGCGCGTCAGCCGATTCTGGAGCGACGAACAGTGGAACGCGGGCATCGACCGGCTCCGCGCGCGGGGATGGCTCGCCCCTGGCCCCGACCTCACCCTCAACCCCGAAGGAGAGCGCTGGCGCCGATCCCTCGAAGCCCGCACGGACCAGCTGGCCACCTACCCTTACGAGGCGATCGGAGCGGACGGATGCGGCCGGCTGGCCGACCTGACGACCCCGTTGAGCGCCGCGGTGATGAAGGCGGACCTCAACTTCCCCTCGGCCCTCGCCACCCAGCGCCGAGACCGCTGACTCCCGGGCACGACCGGGCGCCACATGCCGAGCTCTTAGACCATGTGCGCGACCTGGCCCCGGTCGGTGACGAGACGCTGGATTGACAAGCATCAGCCATACACGGTCAGCCGGGCTTTACGGTCGGCTTTAGAGACCTCCGGTCAAGGGTGAACCGTCGCAACTTCCGCCTCGCCGGAGGGCTTCTATTTGATCAAGCAGTCACGCGGTGTCAACACCTCTCGTGGTCACTACACCTAGCGCGCGCAATGGGAGACCGACCTACGGGGGTACCCATGTGCCATCCCGCTGAGGCCGTCGACCGACGTTTGCGATGTGCTCAAGTCCGGCGTACTGTTGCAGATACTGAGGGCGGCTGGTGGATTGCGACCGGCGATGTCGGTCACCAACAAGCACAATCCAGCCACGAACCCCGTAGTAAGCCTCGATTTACATCGGGGCTTACTTTTTCTTCGGCAGGTTTCCGATGGTCTTTTTTGATCTTACCGAGCTATCTAATCCCGGTCAGCCGATCGTAGGGTTTCATTCCCGGTCTTCTTGGTCCAAAATAAGCGCGCTGCCTCCGTAGCGACTCGAATGGTGTGCTGATGACGATCAACGAAGCGGTCCTCCTGGTCGACTGGCTCAATCTCAGCATCCACCTGAAGAATCAGCGCCTGTCCTTCGGCTCCGATCTGGTCGGCGATCTGATCAAGATCGCTCGTGACGAGTGCGCCCGGCATGGCTCGCCAGACTTGGTGCGCGCTCACTTCGTCGGTGAGCAGTTCGCGCCCAGTGTAGAAGGTGCAATCACCAGCACCTTTATTGCTCGCATCCACAAGACCCGCACCGCCAAGGAACAGGCCGATCTTGTGCTCGCGGTGCTGGCGATGGATCACATTCACGCCCCAGGCGGCGGGCCCGGACTGTTTCTGCTGGCCACCGGCGACCAGGATTTCATTCCGTTGGTTGACCGCATGATCGAGGCCCGGGCCGAGGTTGTGCTCGTCGTCGCCTCGACGCGCACGCTCTCCCCGGAGTATCGGCGCATCGCGGCCCAGCAAAACGTCAGGCTGCTGTCGCTCACCGACGTCCTGGACATCGAGCCGCTGCCGGAGTCGGACGCCGAAGCGGCCGCTACCCGGGTGCTAAGCCTCTACCGGGTGTGCATGGCCGGCGGTGTCCTCGGCGGCGACCAGACCCGCAATATACGCATGCTTGCGGATTGGGGCCTGCTGCAGCCGGGCGATGAAGAGGTAGAGCACACTGCGTGCCTGCAGCAGTTCGCTCGGGTCGATACCCGTAAGGTCGCCGTGCCAGCAAAGCGGGACACCGGTAACCGCCCCGCCGTGCTGCGGCGCACCTACCTGAATTTCGCGTCTGCGACCGTCCTGGACATCGTCGAAGACGCGGACTGGGTGCTTAGGCGTACAGGCAATGCCGCACGGCTGCCGACCATCGGCGACCTGGGGGTAGGCCGGTTCGCAGCCGACGACGGCCGGCGCCTTGCTCGGGTCATCGGCGCGATGAAGGACGTGGGCTGGCTTATGGAGCGGTCGGACGGCCGGTTCGAGTCGCGCCTGGAGTGGTCGGCCGACGGGCTGCTGGAGCCGCTGTGGCGGGTAATCTGTGAGATCAACCGGAGGGCATTCGCCAGCTACACCGAGGGTGTGTCCCGCGATCGGCTATTCCAGGATCTGCGGTCAACCCCGATCGCCGCCGACATAGACCGGAAGGGCGGCAAGGCCGCGCACGAGGTCATCGACCATGCCCGCCGGATCGGCGTCATCGACGCCATCCCAGCGGGATCGGACGGCTATGCACTGACGGTCATCGAGACTCACCCAGTGGCCCACTCGGTTGCCAGCGCCCTGCGTACGCTCGGCAATCTCCTGGCGGACCAAGTCGGCGTCGCCGTTCCCGAGCACGAGGTGCTCGCTCTGATGCGCGAACGAGACGAGCACGCCGACGCCCAGGTTCTCTTCGGTTACGACAACCGCGACCGCCAGCGGTTTCTGCGAGTGCTGCGCCGTTCCAGCTTGCTGGACCGGCCGCAAGGCAGCGAGCCGATGGTGCGGCTCAAACGTACGCCGTGGCTGGAACGGATCTCCTGATGCGATCACAACTCCTGACGTCACAGTGCCAATACGCGACGGCTGACCCAGCGGCGACCCTGCCCGGACAACTCCTCGCTGGTGATCACCACGGTCAACTCCGCGCCCTCGAGCGCGTGCACCGTGACGATCGGAATCCGTCGGCTGGCGCCCTCGACCATGTCGAACGGGCCAGGGTCGAGCAGTTCGGCATCTGGCGGTTGCCGGCCGTCGACTGCGATCGAGGTGCGCACCGCCGGACCGCGTCGGTGCCCGAGAACTAGCTGGCGCCGCTTCACCCAGTCATGGACCGACGGGTTGTTGTGCCGCGAGATCGCGGCAAACCGGCGACCGCCACGGCGGTCTGTCCGCCAGGTGCCCCACTCGCCTTCACCAACGAATTCAATAACGAATTCCGGGGCGTCGCGCAAAGCGCGGTCGTCGTCCTCGGCGGAAAGCTGGCGTCTCAGCACATTCGTCTGTTGGATAGCGGCGATGGCCTGGGCGGAGCTCGCATCCGCGGCTCGGCCGGAAATTTCCGCCGCGTGCCGGGCAATACGAGCCTGCCAGATCGCCGCTGCTGTGCCGCCCAGGGAGATCAACAACGCAGCCGCAGAAATGATCAGGGCCCAGTCGGCCGACTTCATCGGCATATGGTAGGGCTTAGCTATTGATCATTGCAATCGGCTGGACCTTCGCGATCCACGTGACCGACGGGCGTCCGATTGACGGAATGGAATCGCCCGTTCGATGATAGCCGAGGCCGTAACATCCGCGTAGCCTCGGATTTCCGGACGCAGTCAGGGCGGCACTCACGTTCGTGCCGGCAACCCGCTCCCGAAACAATGAGGACAAAGGTGGATCTTGACCTTGTTCAGGCGGTTGCCAAGGTCGGCGACTTCATCTATGTGTACCAGACCACCGGCCATCAGATCGCTGGGACGTTGGCCACGCTGAGCATGAGCCATCTCGTAGTGGAGGAGCAGGGCACCGGGATCAAGCACGCGGTCGCGCTGGCCAGCATAATCACCGTGACCACCGGCCAGCCGCAGAAGGCCACCGCTGCGGAACCGATCCCGCCCAATGCCTCGGTGCCGCCGCCGGTCGAACCGGCTGCGCGCATCCCGGAAGCACCGCCGGTCATTCCGCGCCTGATCGTGCCCTCTGGCGCGGCGACGATCATTATGCAGCGTCCATTGGCCGCGCCGGATTTCGTCACGTATGCCAACGACGAGCTGTTCAACGTGCACAGCCACGAGGCTGCACTGGACCGCGTCCGACAGCAGCTCGAGTACGCCGTTCGAGTGAAAGAGCTCGATCCGCGCTTCGGCCGGTGCACGAGCATGGCCACAGAGATGGACCAGATCCTGCTCGGCGAACCGCATTCGAGCTCGGCCTTCCGGCTGGCCGGCTACCTGCACTACATGGCTGGCCATCTACAGACGGCCAGCGACCGCTATCTAAGTGCGGCGCTCATCGTCCCGGATGTCGCGCCCTATTGGTGGCTCGACACGGCGATCGCGGCACTTCGCGCCGACCGGGTGGATATCGCTCGGCAGGGGCTGATCCGCTATATCGACGGCACGACGCCGCAGGAGGATCCAGACGCATGGTGGGCGTTGCTGGCATTGTGCGAACGGTTGGGCGCTGCTGGCCTGCTCCACCTGATCCGCCCGGAGGCTGAGGCGACGCCCGAGGTACGACGTTCGGTGCTTGAGGCCTGCCACAGCCTCGCCAGCAGTGCGGGTGATGTGGAACTCGCGGCCCGTGCCGCGAAGATGCTGCAGAACGGCCCTGAAGCGGCCGTCCTCTCGGTGCCGACACTCCCGTCCCTGGATATGCCGGCCCGAATCAACCCAAAGAGCGTGACACCGCGAATCGTGCCGGCACCACCCCCGCAGCGGCCGCTACCACCGCCGGCCAAGCCGGCCACTCGCCAGCGACGGGCGGAGCGGAACGAGTATGACCAGGCCAAGTACCTCGAGCACCGGGCCAAGGACTTGGAGCGGGCGAAAATGGCCTATCGGGACGCGATCCGAAAGAACATCAATGCGGAGAGTGCGATCAAGGACCTGGCGTGGCTGACCCGTAGGGTCGATGGGCCGGAGGCCGCTCTACAGGTAATCGAGGAAGAGTTCGCTGATCGGTTGCCGCCGAGCGCCTCCCTAGATCAGATCCTCATCGACTTTTACATGGGTTCCCAGCGGTACGAGGACGCGTTACGGCTGCTGGAGCCGATGCTCGCCGGACATTTGGAGGCGGGGCAGCGCAAGGTGGTGTTGCGGCGGATCTGCCAGGCCAAACTCAGCCTTTCGCAGGACGCCACGCCATACGCTGAGGAGCTGTTGCGGGTCGCGCCGTCGGAGGCGTCGGCCCGCCGCACATACGCCATCGCATTGATGCGCCGGGACCAACCAGGCGACCTGGACCAAGCCGAAGAGGTCATCGAGGAACTGCGCAGCAAGGAGGACGCGCAGGCACTGGAGATCGTGGACAAGATCCGGCAGATGCGCGAGGGCGGCAGCACAGCAGACCTGGACTTGCTGGTCCGCCGCCTGTCCGACATCAGGTTCGAGGCGATCTCCGACTTTGGTCAGTACATCCTGGACAATTTCGCCGAGGCCGCCGACGGCATCAGGCAGCAACGCAAGTTTGCCGCTAACGACATCCGCTACCTTCGGACTCGAGCACAGGAGGCACGCAACAAGCGCAGCCGGGAGAGGTACGACGCGTACATCTCGGCCGCGAGAATCGAGCTCGAGGTCTCCACCGTTGACGGTGGCGGGTCCGAAAGCGCTGAGCGTAACGCTCAAGCTTTCTTTGATCTGCTGCTACGCGGGCTCACCGCGCTCGGTGACACCATGCTGTCAACCAACACCGAGGTAGCCAGGGAAATCTACTTCGAGGCTCTGGCCTTGGCCGATCAGCTCCGGCAACCGACCATGCAGGAGTATTGGAACGCCCTGCAGCGCTACCTTCGGTCGATTTTCGACAGCCCGGAGTCCCTCACGGTGTCCCACGACCGAGGCGGCAACAGTAGTCTGTCGGCGGCCGAGGTGGGCGCCGCCCTCGCCGACGACCTCCGGGAAGTTCCCGAGCAAAGTGTTCAACAGCTGTTCGAGGCGGTCGACGAGCTCGCAGCCCGCACCAGATTCGCCTCTGAGTCGGCTATCCGTGCGATCGAGCACGTCCCCTCGCTTGCCCGGGCGGCCCGCCGGCACCTGGCCGAGTTCCTGGATCTCCGGTCCCCCGATGTGACCACCGAACGGGTAATCGAGGCGTGGC
The DNA here is from genome assembly GCF_900119315.1 of Actinoplanes sp. SE50/110. Classification (NCBI taxonomy): domain Bacteria; kingdom Bacillati; phylum Actinomycetota; class Actinomycetes; order Micromonosporales; family Micromonosporaceae; genus Actinoplanes; species Actinoplanes sp. SE50/110. Next base: position 6,786,062 of record NZ_LT827010.1, read on the forward strand.
GGGAAGCAGGTCTGCGCCGGCAGTCCGACCGCGACGAGATCGAACAGCAGTTGCGACTCCTGCATGGCCTAGAAGTCGGCGAGGTCAGTCTTGATCGCGCCTTCACGGTGTTGGACAACCTGCACAGCGAGCGGACGGTCGCGCTGGCGGTAGACCGAGAAGCCTGCCGAAAGTTGCAGACGAACTTCCGGCTGCTGCAGTATGGGCTCAAGGAGCCCGGTTTCGAGGAGCGCGAGTTCCGCTACCTGCAGGTACAAGGCGCGATGAGGGACTTTGCCGAACAGGTGAAGGCGGCACCGACCCGGCTGGCCGTTCGGAACCTGTTGCCGATCGCCTCCCGCACCCTGGCTCAGGTGGACAAGACGTTAGAGCGGCTCTACGCCGATCGTGAGCCCGACCCGACCCTCTCGCTGGCGCTCGTCGAGTACACCCCGGACCTGCACAACCGGATCACCGTGCAGGTGAAGCTCTACAATGAGCCTAGCTGTGCGCCCGTGGAGTCGCCCGAGTTGGTCGTCAACCTCGCCGCCGCGGCCGATGGCATCAAGGTGCTCGATGTGGTGAAGTCCGTGCCGACCGTGCGCGGCGGCGACGCCAAGATCTCGTCGATCCAGGTGGAGCTGAGCAAGGAACTGGTCGCATCGGGCGCTTTCAGCCTGCCGATCGACGTCACTTACCGCACCCGTACCAACGAAAAGGGCCGGATCAGTGCGACGCTCGCCGTACGCCTGATGTCCGAGGCCGACTTCACCAAGATCAGCCCTAACCCGTTCAAGGATGGTGCCGCCGGCCGTACCGTCACCGACCCAGATATGTTCTTCGGACGCGAGGAACTCGTCGATCAGATTGAGGCGCTGCTGGTCGAGGCGACCGGGCCCGGCGCTGGCGTCGCGATCTACGGACAGAAGCGGGCTGGTAAGTCATCGATTCGTCTGCACCTGTCCCGGCGGCTCGAGAAGAGCGACCGGTTCCTGGTAGTCGATGTTGCCAACATCGGGCAATTGGCACCGGTCAGTGTCGGCGAAGCAAACGCTACCCTACAGATCCTGCTGTGGACGATTCTCACCAAGGCCGACGCCGTCGTTCGGCAGCGGTCCGCTGCGCTGGGCGATCCGATCGAATTCCTGCCGGCCGACCTGCCCCGGGACGAGTTCCTCACGAGCAGGGTCCCGGTCGGCGACTTCATCACCGTGTTCGAGCGCTTCAACGCTGAGGCCGCGCGCCACAGCGAGTGGCGTGATCGGGCATTTATCGTGCTGATGGACGAGTTCCAATTCATAGCAACCTGGATTGCCGAAGGGCGAGTCTCGTCCACTTTCGTTCAGGCGCTCAAGGCGGTCTTGGAGCAGCGATTGTTCCACCTTGTGGTGGTCGGCCTCGACGCCATGCAATCATTCATCGACAAGTACGCCAACGAGTTCGGCGTGTTCGACAAACGCCGGGTCAACTACCTCGAACCACGGTACGCTTTGGAGCTCATGGACCGACCAATCCGGATCGGCGGTCCCGACGGCGAGTCACGGTACCGGGAGCGGGCGCAGGAACAGATTCTAAGTCTCACCGGCGGCAACCCGTTCTACATCCAGCGATTCTGCTATCAGCTGGTGGAACACATGAACAGCTCGAAGGCGCCGCTGGTGACTGAGGCCGACGTCGAACTTGTCCGGGAATGGCTGCTCAACGAATTTGGCCCGGGCGACTTCGACAACCTGGAGACCAGCGGCGAGCCATCCACCACCGCCATCGCGACGGAGGCGGTCCGCGAAGTCCTCACCGCGGTGGCGGTCGCTGCCAACGACGGCCGAGCGACGATCGAAGATGTGGAACGGAGGTGTTCCGTACCGAACGTGGTCTCGATCCTCAAGGATCTCGAGGCGCGTGAAGTCGTCGTCCAGGAAGCGGGCGCCTACCGGATCCTGGTACGTCTCTACCACGACTGGCTCCGCCGAAGGGTGGCCTGATGACCGGCGGCAACCCCTTTCAGAATGTCGGCCAGCCGGCTCGGGGCGACCGCTTCGTCGGGCGCGAGGATCTGGTCGCCCGAGTGCGCGGCATCGTCGAAGGCGATCGGCCGTCGAACATGTCGATCATCGGCAACCATCGGACCGGTAAGACCAGCTTGATCTACCGTAGCCTGATCGACATCCCGGCGGTCCGGCCAGATCTCGCCGTCGTACTAATCGGGATCGGCAAGGTCGGACGGATTGAGGATGTCTTCCGGCTGATCGGACGCGCCACTGTGGAGGCGCTCGACGGCCTGCCGGCACGCGACCTGGCCGGGTTTACGGCCACCCTGAACGCGCTCGAGGCCGAGTCCAGTTGGTACGGCATCATGAGTCAGTTCATCAAGCTTTTCAGCACCATTCATCAACGCCGCCTGAAGGTGCTGGTCGTCCTCGACGAATTTGATCGAATCAACCTGGCCGGCGTTCAGACTGCGCATTTCCAATTGTTGCGTGACCTGTGCACCGAGGATTGGTCCTCGACCGGTCTCGTCACCGTCTCCCGTCAGCGTGTCAAGACACTGGAGCTCGGCTCGACCAATGGGTCCTGTCTCGACCAGGTGTTGGCTGTTCGCACGTACACCAATCTGTTCGAGCCTGTCGAACAAAATGCGATGGTTCGGCGGGCTCGCGCGGCGGGGGTCGACCTTGAGCGACACAATGAGTGGATCACAAGCGTGGCCGGTCGTCATCCGTACCTCCTAGAGCTTCTCTGCTACGAGCTGGTGGAAAGCTCGGGCGACACCGACTTGGCGTACCGGAACGTGCGCTCCGCGTACGCCGACTTCTTCGCTCGCCTTATTCGAATCATCGATGCCGACCTGGATGGTTCGGGTGTCGACAAGCTCTATCAGGTCATTGACGGTATCGGCCTCGACGTCTCTATCGACGACGCCCTTGCGCTGATCCGCTACGGTCTCGTCGTCGAGACGGACGACCAGTCGCTGGTGCCGTTCTCTGCCGAATTCGGTCGTTATCTGCTCTCGATCGCCGATGGTCGCGATTTCCGTAGCTTGTGGCTCGACTGCGAAGTGGGTTTGCGGCGCCTCATTCGATCAGTCCTTTCAGAGGCCGCTCCGGACGGCGACAGTCTCGGCCTGCTGCCCGCTTCCTTCAGTAAGATCGTCAGCGACGCCCGATCCCGGCAAGGTCGCTACAGACCCGTCGTCGACTGCTCACTGGACACCATCGACTACCTGAACCCGAACGACCTTTTCCAGATTATCGTGGTGCGATGGGATCTGTTCGAGGCGGTCCTCGGGGAAACGAGAGGCGCCTGGCAACGCCGCAGCGAGGCAGTCATTCGAGCCCGTAATGAGGTCATGCACATTCGACCGATTCCAGGCGAAATCCGACTGCTGGCCGAGACGGCGGTCACCGCAATCGTGACGACTCTCCGCGGGCTGGGGCACTTGCGTTCGGTCTCCACCCTAGGCGTGATCAACCAATCGGGCTAAGCAACATCAAGCCGTGTCGTTTCAAATGCAGATCCGGACAGAACGACATCGCTACGCAAGATGGTCCGGGAGAAGTGGTCGGCCTCCAGGTCCCGATAGGCGCGCTTCACCATCCGCGCACGGAGCCGGAAAGACCGAACCCGGCCGACGTACGGGTAGAGCAAACCCAGCAACCACCGTTGCTCTAACTGCTGTTCGGCTCCAGTTCCTGCTCCCACGACAGCAGCCACCCCGCACTGACCACCTGCGTGGTGCATCTATTCCGCGGCCGCGCTTGCCGGGCATCACGCTGGGGCACAACCGGTCATACACCATCTTCGCGGCCTTCTCCGTGACGAATCCGAACCGCCGCGGCTGCATCCGGACCTCGTTGCTGTCGCGACCGAGCTCCAGACGGAATCTGAACGTCCCGGTCATCTGGTCTCTCACGATCACGCTGGTATCGGACATGGCCCACCCCTCAACTTTCGAGAACGGCGCCCAGATGAGGCATTATCCGATTGAAGCCCGGACCCTGCGTTGCTGGCTCTACGGAAAGTGCGATCGGCTAGCGTGATCGCCTCTGCACGCCGTCAACGGCGGGTAGATTGACGAATGCATTGGTCACCGTAGCGGTGCGGGAAATCAGATCGGCAAGGGTGTCCTCTTCATATGGGGCAAGCGCGCCCCCGGACCGGGTCAGTACCGCCGGGTGGTCCCCGACAGTCGAGCATCGCCCGCATGCGAGTGGCTGCCAGTCCTGCGTCATCGACACATCGGGGTGTAGGCGTGCGCCCGCTCGACCTGGTGCCGAGCTCTCGGTGGGCCCAAGAACGTGGCCGTCGATGTCCATGACATGGCACCGCGGTGATGACGAATCGCGTCGGCGGGTAGTCGAGATCATGGGCGCCTGATCCAGGGCAACGGGCGACACGATCGCGCCCGCAGATGTCCTGTAGCGCGTACAGCCGCAGCAGGGCCTGGGTGTGGCGCGGGCCTTTCAGGCATACCACAGCATCGGCGAGGCCTATACGATCCTGTGCGAGCGCGCCGCGGTGCACGGCAACTCGCTGGCCATTGAGGCGGAGGACGTCGTCCGTCGGTGGTGACGTGTCGCCGGCCCCGGGCCCGGGGCTCGCGGCCTCTCCTGGAGATGACCGTTCTTGGCGGCATCCTGTTCATCACGGCGCCGCCCATGACACCTGCGGCGTCATGGGCGGGCCAAACGAACCAGCAAATACGATAAATCGTGATCTGAGGACTACTTCGGCCCGTTGCGGGAAGCCATCTTTCTCATCGACCAGGAAGGCGGCACCCCGTGCCCGACAACCAGTACGAACCTCAGCACCCCCAGGATCAGTACCGCACGCCGGACGCGCAGGACAGCGACCGGATCTCGCACCCCGGCATCACCGGTGAGATGGACGTCGTGCCGGATCACGGCGAGGACAGCTACCACGGAACCGGCCGGCTCGACGGCAAGCGGGCCGTCATCACCGGCGGGGACTCCGGAATCGGCCGGGCCGTGGCCATCGCCTTCGCCCGCGAGGGCGCCGACGTGCTGATCTCCTACCTGCCCGAGGAGGAGGACGACGCGCGGGAGACCGCACAGCTCATCGAGAAGGCCGGTCGCAAGGCGGTCACCGCACCCGGCGACATCCGCGACGAACAGCACTGCGCGACCATCGTGGCGAAGGCGGTCAACGACCTCGGCGGCCTCGACATCCTGGTCAACAACGCCGCGTACCAGATGTCGCAGGACGACGGCCTGCTGGACATCACCACCGAGCAGTTCGATCGGGTGATGAAGACCAACCTGTACGCCATTTTCTGGCTGAGCAAGGCGGCCGTTCCGCACATGCGACCGGGTTCCACGATCATCAACACCGCGTCGATCCAGGCGTACAACCCGTCGCCGAACCTGCTCGACTACGCCACCACCAAAGCCGGCATCGTCGCCTTCACCAAAGCCCTCGGCGCCAACCTGGCCGACAAGGGCATCCGGGTCAACGCTGTGGCCCCCGGACCGATCTGGACACCACTGATCCCGGCCACCATGCCCAAGGAGAAAGTCGAGTCGTTCGGCGAGGACACCCCGCTCGCTCGTGCCGGACAACCCGCCGAACTGGCGCCCGCGTACGTCTTCTTCGCCTCGCAGGAATCCAGCTACATCACCGGCGAGGTGCTCGGGGTCACCGGCGGCAAACCCCTGGCATGAGCGACCGCCGCCGACGTGCATCGAGCGAGTCCCGACCTGTGGGGGCGCGCTTGCGTTCCTGGTATCCGCGGATACGGTACAGCGGCCGGGCTCGGGTGCCAGGCGGAGAGCGCTGTGGGTTGACAGGCACCGCTGCCGGTTATCGGGGTGACGGGTTGCCAGAGGGCGCATCGGTTTGCGGAGGCTGTCGTGGATCTGCAGTTGTCAGCGCGGGATGGCCGGGCCTGCACCGTGGTGAAGGTCGGCGGCGAGATGGACATGGCGACCAGCCCGCAGCTGGACGACTTCCTTCAGCAGGTCACCGACGGCGGTGCCGTCCAGGTGGTGCTGGACCTCGGCGACGTGTCGTTCCTCGATTCCAGCGGTGTGGGCGTCGTGATGGTGTGGTTCAAGGAGCTTGACGGCAGGGGCGGACGGTTGTGCGTCGCCGCGGTGCAGGACATCGTCGCGTTCGTGCTGCGGGTGGCGGTGGTGGATCAGGTGCTCGACGTGTATGACACGGTCGAGGCCGCCGAGGCCGGCATGCCGCCGTTGACGGCGTGAGCGCCGCTGCGCGGTCAGCGGCCGTCGGCTGAGGTGGCGGCGGACACGTCGGCGCCGGCGCGGGTGCGGCGTTGCCTGCCGTGGTGTCCGTGCCAGTCGATGATCAGCAGGGTGGCGTCATCCTCGAGGGTCGGGCCGGCGACGTCGAGGACTCCGTCGGCCAGGGCGCGTACGGCTTCGCGGGGGTGCAGGGCGGCGAGCGATCGGAGCCGGGCCGTCAGGTCGAGGGCGGCGGCTCTGCGTTCGCGCATGCCGTCGGTGACGATGACCAGGCGGTCGCCGGGTTCCAGGGTCACCGCGCCGGCGCTGACTCGGCGATTCGGGAACATGCCCAGGGCCAGGTTGCGGGGCAGCGTCAGCTCCTCCGGGTGGCCGCCGCGGATCAGGATCGGCGGTACGTGCCCGGCATTGACCAGGTCGCACCGGCCGCTGGTGAGGTCGAGGCGTCCGAGGACCGCGGTGATGAAGGCACCGCGGGCCGGGGCGTGCTCCGCGACCGCGGCACCGGCCCGGTCGGCCTGCTCGGTGAGGCTGTGCCCGGCACGCCGGGAGTTACGCAGGCTGGCCACGCCGAGGGTGGCGATCAGTGCGCTGGTCACGCCGTGGCCCATGGCGTCGGTGACGCTGAAGTGCAGGGTGTCGCGGGCCAGACTGTAGTCGAAGGTGTCCCCGCCGACGCTCGCCGCCGGCTCGAGCCAGCCGGACAGGGTGAAGGAGCCACCTTCGCAGGTGAAGGCGGCCGGCAGCAGTCGTCGCTGGATCTCGGCGGAGAGGTTGAACGGGGTGGTGCGCTGCCCCCACTCGAACAGGTCGGTGTGGCGGCGATTGGCGATCACCACGAACGCGAGGGCGTGTGCGGTCCGTTCGATCTCCGCGAGCGCCTGGGGTGCGGGCTCGGCGGGCACGACGATCTCCAGCAGGCCGATCACCTCGCCGCGTTCGGTGACCGGTGCCAGCACGGTCCATTCCGGGTCGCCGCCGTTGACCTGCACTGCCTGGGTGCGTAGCGCCTCCTCCTGCGGGCCGCCGTCGAACGGCAGCACCGTCGCCACCTCGCCGCCGTCACGGCGGCCGCCCGCCGGGCCGAGCGGGACGTGTGCCAGCCGGACCAGGGCCCGGCCGCTGAGGTCAGCGATCAGGAAGGAAACGCTGCTGGCATGCAGCGCCGTCCCGAGTTCCCGGGTGACGGCCTCCACCGCGTTCACCGGGGTTGCGTCCTCGGCGGCCGCCAGCATCCCGGACAGCGCCACCTCTACCGACGGATCCATACCGGCAGCATATTGACGTCCGGGTCGGCCACCGCGTTCGACCTCGCTGCGCCCGTCGACGGTGATCCGGTAGGCCTGCTGGGAAACGGTACCGCACCGGCATCAGGTCACCATGGGTCAAGGCCCTGTCACCGACCGCGTCGTACCGGCGCATAGCTTGCCGCCTGGCGGGTATCGCCTGCCCCTGTGGTGATGTCTTCTCGCACGATTGCTCCACCGAGCCGCGCCTACTGGATGATCATGAATACCCTCACGCCATGATCGCGCACCACCGGGACGACCATGCAGGCGGCACGTTCCTGCACAGCGCGCTGATTCCGGGTAGCGACGAGGAGCTGACGACCACCCTGGTGAGAGAACTGCACCGGTCCGCGCACCGCCTCGATGAGGTGCTGCTTGTCGTCAGCGACCGCACCCGGCAACTGCTGACCGGGCCGTTGCGGCCGCTGACCGACCTGCTGACCTGGGGTGACCCCGCCGCGTACTACCAGCGGCTCGGATCCGCCTACGAGGACTTCCGCCGGCACCTGGCCGAACGGGCGGCCACCGGACGCCGGGTCCATGTCATCGCCGAACCGGACCTGACCGACCATCTCGACCCGGGCGCCGCTCCGGTCCGGGCCGACGCCTACCTGGCGTACGAGGCGGTCTGCAACGACACCTACGCACCGTACGGCTGCGCCGTCACCTGCATCTGGGACAGCCGGCACCACCCGGCGGGCATCCTCGACGGCGCCCGGGCCACCCACCGCTACCTGCTCACCCCGCACGGCCGGCAGCCCAGCCCGCACTTCCGTTCCGCGGACGACTACCTGCTGGGCCGGCGGCCACTGCCGCTCCCCGAGGTGCCGCAGCGGGTGGACCACGACCTGACCCTGGCCACGGCGGCCGACCTCGGCAGCCTGCGCTCGGCCCTGCACGGCTGGGCATCCGACCTCGGTCTCGCCACCGATCCCGCCGAGGATCTCGTCGTCGCCGTGGTCGAGGTCGCCAGCAACGGGCTCCGCCATGCGGGCACCGCGGTCCGGGTCCGAGCCTGGCACCGGGGCAGCACCCTGATCGTCCAGTGCGACGACTCCGCCGGCCTTCCGGTGCCCGCCACCGCGGGATATCACCGTCCCGACCCCGGCAGCGCCGCACCCGGCGGCCGTGGCCTGTGGCTGGCCCGGCAGCTGGCCGACGTCGTGCTCATCGACGCGACGCCCGCCGGGACCTCGGTACGGCTACAGTTCCCGCACGCCGTCATGCACCACTGAGGCCCGGCCTCCGCCCGGCACGAGTGCGGTGGTCAGCGCGTGGCGCCGTCGAGGTTGCGGCGCAGTTTGGCCAGGGCCTTGGTCAGCAGCCGGGAGACGTGCATCTGGGAGATACCGATCTGCTCGGCGATCTGCTGCTGCGTCAGGTTGCCGTAGAAGCGCAGGGTGACGATCTTCTGCTCGCGCTCGTCGAGATGGGCCATGGCCGGGCCGAGCATGACGCGTCGCTCGACTTCCTCGTACCCGGTGTCGGGGCCGCCGAGGGTGTCGCCGAGCTCGGTGCCGCTCTCGCTCATCGGTGTCGACAGGCTCGTCGAGTTGTAGGCACGGGCCCCTTCGAGGCCCTCGATGACCTCGTCCTCGCTGACGTCGAGGTAGCCGGCGATGTCGGTGACCGTCGGGGCGCGCCCCAGGGTGTGCGACAGGGTGTTGTTGGCCGCGGTGATGGCCAGCCTGAGTTCCTGCAGACGCCGCGGAACCCGGACGGACCAGGTCTTGTCCCGGAAGTACCGCTTGAGTTCACCGACGATGGTCGGGATCGCGAAACCGGCGAAGTCGACGCCACGATCGGTCTCGAACCGGTCGACCGCCTTGATCAGTCCCATGACGGCGACCTGGTACAGATCGTCGCGCGGCTCGCCCCGGTTGGCGTACCGCTGCGACAGGTGCCGGGCCAGGGGCAGCCATGCCTCGATGGCGCGCTCCCGCAGACCGGGCCGGGACGGGTGACCGGCCGGCAGGACCGCCATGGCGTTGATCAACTCGCTGGCCCGGTCGGTGCTCGCCGACGCGTCGGCGCGGGCAGCGGTGTCAACGATGACAGTCATCCGGGTACTCCCTGTGGTCGGCTACTGCGCCCGGACGATCCGATGATCGCCGGGCGTAGCCCCTACATCCCCACCAGAGGGGGATGCGGAAACCACCCGTTCGGCTGTCAAGTAATGGCGAAGCAGGGGTTGTATCGCTCGGTACCGCGCCGGCAGACAGCCGGGAGTCACTCGTCCAGGACGACACCGGGGCAACCTCGAGTCGGCCATGGCCGGCGCGGTGGCCGCCCACCACACCCCGGAGGAGCTGGCGCGCATCGAGCACGTGCTGGACGCGATGCGGGAGATGCGGCAGGAGAGAGGCGGTACGTGCCGTCGGCCGGCTGCACCACGATGTCGTCGGACATCGCGTCGTTCAGCGATCGGACGGCGGCCCGCGCACCGGCCAGTGAGCACGGCTGGTCGCTGGAGCAACTCGTGCCGGTGCCGGTGGGCGAGGCGTACACGGTCGTGGGGGCGGCCAGGGTGGGTGCTGCCGCGGACACCGCTCCGAGAGCCGCGGCCAGCGCCGTCGCCGCGCTCAGGGCCAGGAACCGCCTGGGCGATGAGGACACTCCGGGTCGTGACACGTACCTTTCCTCACCGGGGGATGGGGGACGCCGATCGCTCAGCCGCGCAGGCTCCACCGTTGATTGGCGCCGCCGTTGCAGGCCCACAGGATCAGCCGGGTGCCGTTGGCGGTGCCGGCGCCGTTGGCGTCCAGGCACAGTCCGGACTGCTGGCCGGTGACGGTGCCGTTCGCGGTGACGTTCCACTGCTGGTTCGCCTGGCCGTTGCAGTCCCAGATGATCACGGCGGTGCCGTTGGCGGTGCCCTGACCGTTCGCGTCGAGGCACTTGGTGCCGTACACCTGCAGCTGCCGACCGGAGGTCCAGGTCCAGCGCTGACCGGCGGTGCCGGAGCAGTCCCAGAGCTGGACCTGGGTGCCGTTGGCGGTCGAGGAGTTCGGCACGTCGGCGCACCGGCCGGACTGTTCGCCCACCAACTGCCGGGCGCCGCCGGGTGCCGGCGAACTGGGCGGGGTGCCGCCGCCGAACTGGGCGAAGAAGGTCCAAACCACACCGGAGGTCCAGGTCTGCCAGCCGTCGCAGGTGCAGCCGTCACGAGGACCGGGATCGTGGCCCGCGCCGTCGAAGGCCGCCCAGACCACCGGGTAGCCGGCGCGGCATCCGGAGTAGGTGGTGACGATGTGGGTGAGGCTGCCGTTGGCCGGCTCCGGCGGGTTCTGCGGGGTGCAGCCGTTGTTGCGGACGAAGGTGTCGCGCAGGGCTCGGCCGCTGGAGATGGGAAGCACGTTGTCGCGCAGGCCGTGCAGTCCGATGTAGGCCACCGCCTGGGTGCCGCTGATGCAGCCGCTGAGGTTGCCGCCGGAGTAGACCGCGACGGCGCGGAACACGGTCGGCCGGGCGCACGCCAGCGCGTAGCTCATGGCGCCGCCGTAGCTGAAGCCCGAGGAGAAGATCTGCGAGGTGTCGACGCACAGGCCGCCCTCGATCTGGCGGAGCATGTCGTCGACGAAGGTGAGGTCCCGGCCGCCGGAGTTGGCCCAGCCGTTGCCGATGCCCTGCGGGGCCACGAAGATGGTGCCGTTGCCGGCGGCGTCGGCGAGCCGCCGCAGCCCGTAGTACGACCAGTTGTAGCCGTCGGTGCCACCGGAGTCGACGTCCCCGGCGGTACCGCCGTTCCAGTGGAAGCCGAAGACCAGCCGGTACGGGTGGTTACCGTCGTAGCCGGCCGGAATCCGCAGGATGTAGCTGCGGTTCTGACCGCCGCTGCTGATCGTGTGGGTGCCGCCGGCCAGCGTGGGAGCCTGGCCGCAGCCGGCCGTCGGCGCCGCGGCGCTGGTGGCGAACGCGTCGCTCGGCAAGGCGCCGGCAAGGGCGAGGCCCAGTGCCCCACTGATCACGGCGGCCAGGACGGCGAGTCTTTTCCGCACCATTACACGACTCCTTTTGCCATGGTGCCCGGGGCGAGGCGGATGGTTCCGGGCGAACCGGTGATCGACGCCTCGACGACCCTGGATTGGTGTGACGTATCATCACCGATTCTTCCCGGATGCAACAGTCCGGACATCGAAAAGTTTCATTTAAAAACGTTTCTCAAGAAAGTGTTATATGCCACCTCACTGCCAAGTCGGCGACGTCGGGTAAGTAAATGAGAAGGCGTTCGGGACAGTTCTTCCTCCATTATTGATCCATTGACCTCGGACTATTGACGTCCTAACGTACGACGTATTGTGTAGCCCGCCCCCAGGGCATCCGCCCCATCCCCGGGAGTACCCCATGCGCACTGAAACCGGTCGGCGCCGTGTGTCCACCGTCCCGCCCCCGCCCCGACGACTGCTCCCCCGGGCACTGCTGGCCGTGTGCTGCACGCTGGCGGCGACCGGCGTCGTCGGCGGGTTCGCACGACCCGCCGAGGCCGCCACCGCGATCACGCTGAACGGCGCGTCCGCGGGCCGGACGTTCGACGGTGTCGGTGCGGTCAGTGGCGGAGGCGGCAACAGCCGTCTGCTGATCGACTATCCCGAGCCGCAGCGCGGACAGGTTCTCGACTACCTGTTCAAGCCCGGCTACGGCGCCGCCCTGCAGGTCCTCAAGGTCGAGATCGGCGGTGACACCAACTCCACCAGCGGCGCCGAGCCCAGCCACGCGCACTCCCGGGGCGATCTGGACTGCAACCGCGGCTACGAGTGGTGGATCATGGAGGAAGCCAAACGCCGCAATCCCTCGATCAAGCTGATGGGCCTGCCGTGGGGCGCGCCCGGCTGGATCGGCAACGGCACGTTCCTCTCCGGCGACCTGACCGGTTACCTGCTGTCCTGGCTGGGCTGCGCGAAGCAGCACAACCTGACCATCGACTACCTGGTGCCCGCGCAGAACGAAAGGCAGTGGAACGCGGCCACGACGATCGCCGTGCGCAACGCGCTCAACGCCAACGGCTACGGCGCCGTCAAGCTCGAGGTCGCCGAGGACTGGACCTACTCACCGGCCGACCAGTTCGCCGGCAACACGGCCCTGCGCGACGCCGTCGACGCGATCGGCGTGCACTACTCCTGCGGCTACCTCGCGGATCAGACGACCTGCAATTCCTCGGGCACCGCGATCAACTCCGGCAAGTCCCTGTGGTCCAGCGAGAACGGCTCCCAGGACTACAACGGTGGCGCCAAGCCCCTGGCCCGCGGCATCAACCGGGTCTACCTGGACGCCAGGATGACCGGCTACCTGAACTGGGACCTGGTCGCCGCCACCACCCCGAACAACCTCTGGTCGACGGTGGGCCTGGTCCTGGCCAACCAGCCGTGGTCGGGGTACTACGCGGTCGGCAAGGACGTCTGGGCGATCGCGCACACCACGCAGTTCACCGCGCCGGGCTGGAAGTACCTGGACACCTCCTCGGGCTACCTCGGCGGGAACCGCACCAACGGCAGCTACGTCACGTTGAGGTCGCCGAGCACCACCGACTACAGCACCGTCATCGAGACCATGGACGCCTCCGGCGCCCAGACACTCGATCTCACCGTCACCGGCGGGCTGTCCACCGGCCCGGTGCACGTCTGGGCGTCCAACCTCAACTCGAACAACCCGGCCGACCTCTTCGTCCGCCAGGTCGACATCACGCCGTCCGGCGGGCGCTACTCGCTGACCGTGCAGCCGGGCTACCAGTACACCGTCACCACCACGACCGGGGGCGGTAAGGGCACGGCGGCCAGCCCCGGGCAGGGGTCACTGGCGTTGCCGTACACCGACGACTTCGAGGGTTACCCCGCCGGGCGGGAAGCCCGGTACCTGATGGACATGCAGGGCGCGTTCGAGGCGGCCGCGTGCGGTGGCGGACGTTCCGGGACCTGCGTCCGGCAGACCGGCACCCAGGCGCCGATCACCTGGAAGACGCTCAGCGACCCGTACGCCGAACTCGGCAACACCGCCTGGAGCAACTACACCGTCCAGTCCGACGTCATGCTGGAACGCTCCGGACACGTCGAACTGCTGGGCCGCGTCGGCGGGCAGGACCTGATGAACCCGGGCGCGCTCAACGCGTACCACCTGCGGGTCAGCGACAGCGGCGCCTGGTCGATCCTGCGCACCAACACCTCGGCGCAGACGACCACGGTCCGCAGCGGCACCACCGCCACGCTCGGCACCGGCCGCTGGCACACCGTCGCCCTGGGATTCTCCGGCAGCACGCTGACCGCCACCGTCGACGGCACCGTGGTCGGCACGGCCGATGACGCCACGTTCGGCACGGGGCTCGCCGGGATCGGCACCGGCCAAGGCCAGACCGCCCAGTTCGACAACCTGCGGATCACCGCCGGCCCCGGCTCCGGCACGTCCCTGGCGCTGCGCAACGTCAACGCCGGACGGTGCCTCGACGTGCCCGACAACGCGCAGACCAGCGGCACGCAACTGGCGTTGTGGGACTGCAACGGCGGCGTCAACCAGCAGTGGACCCGCACCACCGGAAGACAACTTCAGGTGTACGGCAACAAGTGCCTGGACGCGGGCACCTCGGGCAGCCGCACCGTCATCGCGGACTGCAGCGGGGCGACCGGGCAGCAGTGGAATCTCAACGCCGACAACACCGTCACCAACGTGCAGTCCGGTCTCTGCCTGGACGCCAGCAGCGCCGGGACGGCCAACGGCACCGCGGTCATCGTCTGGACCTGCAACAGCGGCGACAACCAGAAATGGACACGGAGCTGATGACCCGCCGATCGCCTCGCCCCGCTCTCGCCACCGCGACGGGCGTGCTGCTCGCCGCCGGCATCCTCGGCACCGGTCCGGGCCCCGCGGCGGCCGGCTACCGCTGAGCGCCGACCCGCCCGGCGAATGCCGGTGTGCCGGGAAGTTCGGCCGGGACGTACCCCGCCGAGCTTCCCGGCATCACCGCTGCCGTGCTCAGTGGGGATCGCCCACCCCGGTGCGGATGCGGCTGCGCAGGTAGCGTCCGGCCTCGGTCAGCACACCGGTGCCCGCGAAGGTGGTGCCGGCGCAGGTGCCCTGTTTGAAGACCGAGTTGCTCTCCCGTCCGTCGGAAAGACTCCACATCCCGTACGAAATCTTGTTGGCTTTCAGCAGATCGAGCCAGGCGGTGGTGCTGGCGAAGTCGTTCCTGCCATCCCCGGTGAACGTCTGGCTGCCGAATTCGCTGACGAACAACGGAAGCTCGGTGGCTGCCCGGGCCACCACAGCGCGGCGGTCCGCCCCGTGCGAAGCGGCGTAGAAGTGGAAGGTGTACATGACGTTCTTGAAGGCGACCGGGTCGGCGAGGATCTCCTTCTCGTCGCTGCCGTCGGAGAGGCCGAGCGAGGAGAAGCCACGGGTGCCGACGAGCACGACGCTGTTCGGCGCGTTCTTCCGGATCACCGGGATGACCTGCTCGGCGTACGACTTGATCGCGGTCCAGCTGACGCCGTTCGGCTCGTTGGCGACCTCGTAGAGCACATTGGTGTTGCCGGCGTGCCTGGCCGTGACATCGGCGAAGAAGGTCTTGGCCCGGGCCAGATTGAAGTTGGGGTCGCCCGGCGTGAGGATGTGGAAGTCGACGATCGCGTAGAGGCCGAGTTTCGTGGCCTGGTCGACCAGGCCGTTGACCTTGTTCGTGAAGTCGGTCGGGTCGCTTTCCAGGCCGCCCTCCTGCACGTACATGGACAGGCGGATGAAGTCGGCGTTCCAGTCGTTGCGCAGGGCGGCCAGCGAGTCGGCGTTGACACAGTTGGGGAAGAACTGCAGACCGTGGCTGCTCATGCCGCGCAGCTGGATCGGCTTGCCCGCGCGGTTGCACAGGTGCACCCCGCAGACGCTCAGCTGGCCGTTGATCGCCACGGGCGATCCGCCGGGTGTCTGCACGTCCGGCGTGGGTGCCTTCGTGGCCGGCTTGGTGGCCGCCGGCTTGGCGGCCGCCGGTTTGCTGGCCGGCGCGGTGGTCGGCTTTGCGGCCGGGGCTTGTGGGGGCGCGGTGTTCTGCTTCTTCGACGCACCGCCGCCCTTGTTCAGCGAGCAGCCCGAGAGGCCCTCGGCGTTCAAATCCGGCTTCGGGGCGTTCCGGCCGATCGCGGTCTCGATCCGGTTGATCGTGGCGAACCGCTTGTCCCGCAGCGGGCCCAGGATGGCGTTCTGGATGAAGTTGGGGCCGCCCTGCCCCGCCGAGGTGCGCAGCCGCTGGTTCGCCTCATCGATCTGCGTGTTGAGCAGGACGAGATTGCGCTGCACGTCGGCCTGCTGCTGGGCGGGCACGGCGACGGTGAGCCGGACCTGCGGGCAGTTGACGGTCGGCACGGTCTCGCCGGCGAAGGCCACCCCCAACCCGACGCCGGCCACCGCCACGGCGACCGCGGCGACGGCACCGACCTGCCAGCGGCCCTTGAACCGGCTGAGCCCGGATGTAATCCTTGATCTGTCCATGAACCTGCAGCCTCTCGATCACGCCTACGACAGGCATTACGGGAGCGCTCCCAGGAAGGTTCACCACTTAAGACTTATTTGATCCTGCTCCGCGCCGGTCGTCAGCAGAAGATCCGCCACTGCTGAGCCGCCCGTCGAGGGTGCCGGCTCCGGCCGGGAGCCACCATGGCCCCGGGCACGTCGACGCCGATCGAGCCACGGCCGGCGATGTACCCCCGGCGAATCCGGAAGCTCACCGAAACGGCCGCACCCCCGCCGGCACCAGGCATTGCCACCCGTTCACGGGAATGGCTTGCACATCTTCCGGAGCCGCCGGCAGGCGTTGCGGGCTTGCCGCCATCTTCTCGGTGACCAGACCTCGCGCCGCCTGGGACAGCGAGGCGATGTTCTTGGCCCACTCATCGCTGGTGATACGTGCCGAAGAGATCGCCTCCGGCGTATACGTGCAGATGGTCAGGCGTTTGCCCGCCAGCGGGCTGTCCTTGGCGGGAAGCGCCGGCGGCCACCAGACTTCCACACCCACAGCCGTAGCACCGTAGATGTCGACGGGAGGATGTGCGGCATTGCCGGCTGCCGTGTTGCAATCCTGGTCAGTGGGACAGTAGAAATAATGCTCCGCGCCCAATATGCGGCCGGTATAACTCTCCGAGTTGTCCCCGCTTTTCTTGTAGCCGTACGAAGCCATGATCGCACTGACGTTCGTCGGAAGGGGCTCGGGCTCATACCGCGCTTTGGTGCCGGCACCCAAGATCCAGTGGCCAGCCAGCGCAGATATCGCCACAACGGTACCGAGCACCATCCACCGGAGATAGTTCCGCATGCGCTCCACCATATGAAGCAGACGCCAACGGCCCATCGATGCCGGGGAACCGCCGACGTCGATGGGCCGCTCAGTCCACCCACGCCAAGCATCCGAACCTCCTGCCGTCCGGACCGCTCCCCCAGCCGTGGACCGGCACCCACGCCCGGCGCCTCGCCGCCCGGTGCTGGACACGCCTGCTCGATCGTGGACCGGACCCTCACCGGCTAGCGGCTCCGCCTGTTCCCGCTCTACGCCGACGTCATCAGCGACGCAGCCGCCGATTGACGCGAGGATCGCCGACATGGCGGTCGGTGCCGCCCCGTCGCTCAGGGTTCGCCGGCCCATCCGCCGGCCGGCTGGCCGTTATTCTCCGGTCATGAGTGCACCATTGCGGCGGGCCACGACAATCCACGGCCAACCGACAGCGACCGACGAGTGGATCATCACCGACCCTGTGCACGATGATCTTCGCGCCGCGAAAACACTGGTGTACGACCCGAGCGGCACTTCGGCCTATTCGTCTTTCCGATGGACGCCCTCTGCGAACGCGGCATCGCCGGGAACAACCATTCCGGAGGCAAGCGCGGCTTCCGCGTATATCCGCCCTGGGTGATCACGACAAGTCGTCAAGCCATCAACTCGCAAGGATGGCAACTCGGCTACTTCCTGTCCGTGAACGACGGCATGTCGCTCGACATCAACCGGGCGAGGGATCTGTACCACCTGGCGAATCAAGCTGCCCGCAGACAGTGACCGCTCGATCCGACGGTAGGGCACTCAGCCGTGTGCCCCCAGCCGAAGGTACCGCTCTGCGGCGAGCGACGGCCACTCGGTCGCCGGAAACGACGTTCGGATCTCCTCCGCCCGCTGATCGGCTGCCGCCACCCGGGACTCGACCGCACGGCGGTCGAACGTCGCTATCGCCTCATCCAGGTCCGTCTGCACGTGCAATGCCACCTCTCGAGGCTACTGATCCATCCGTGGGGCGGGTGACGCCCGCGGCACCTACTGCATGCGGTAGCCGCCGGAGCCGACGTTCACCCGGCTCCGAGTACGCGATGCGGCTGGACAGGGCCTCGCCGGTGACTGACGATCACCTTCATGATCAGGTTCGCCGCCGTGCAGGACGTCGCCGAGATCCACGCGATGGTCCGGGAGCTCGCCGCATACGAACGGGCCGCCGCCGAGGCCAAGGCCACCCCGGAGCAGTTGCGGCAGGCGCTGTTCGGCGCGCATCCCGCGGCGTACTCGCTGATGGCCGAGGACGACGACACCGGTGAGGTCGTGGGTTTCGCACTGTGGTTCCCGCGCTTCTCGACCTGGACCGGGACGCGGGGCATGCACCTGGAGGATCTCTACGTACGGCCGCACGCGCGCGGCGGCGGCCACGGCAAGGCGTTGCTCGCCGCGCTCGCCGACATCTGCCTGCGGCACGGCTACGAGCGTTTCGAGTGGTGGGTGCTGACCTGGAACGAGCCGGCGATCGGCTTCTACCGTGCGCTCGGCGCCGAGCTTCTGGACGACTGGACGGTGTGCCGGCTCAGCGGTGACGCCCTGGAGGGTCTCGCCCGCCTGGCGTCCGCCGCCGGACCGGGGTCCGGCGCGACGGACGTCTGAGGGACGGCGCGGTGGGAAATGTCCTACCGCCGGCGCTCATCCGAGCGACGCCGAAGTCGATGAGAAGCATATGGGGCCTTGGGCGTGCCGTGGTTTTGTAGCGGCCGGGCTGGTGCTCGCGCTGGGTTTTCTACTCACCGGCCCGGTGTCGCAGAGCGTGCTGTACGGGATGGCCGGCGCCGCCGCCTCGGCGGCGCTGCTGACCGGGCTGCGCCGGCAACGGCCGCGGCCGGCGCGGGCATGGTGGCTGGTCTGGGCCTCGGTGCAGATCAACCTGACCGGTGATGCCGTGCTGGGCCTGCGGGTGTGGGTCTTCCCGGACTCCGCGGCCCTGGTCCTGCTCGAGAGCACCGTCTACCTGATGTCGTACCTGGCGCTGGCCGCCGGTCTGACGGTGATCGTGCACAACCGCTCAGCCGGCCGGGACCGGGGTGCGACCATCGATTCGGCCATCGTCGCGTGCTCCCTGGCGCTGCCCCTGTGGTTGGTGGCCGTCACGCCGGTGCTCGACGAGCCGGCTCAGCCGGTGGCCATCCTGGTGTTCCGGCTCGCCTTCCCGATCGGCGACGCGGTGCTGCTCACCCTGCTGGCCCGCCTGTTGGTCAGCGGCAGCGGCCGCAGCATGTCGCTGTACCTGCTGCTGGCCGCGGTCTGCTGCTGGCTGGCCGGGGACGTGGCCAACGCGGTGCTGGCCGAGCGCGGCACGCTGGCGAGCTACTGGGGCGGAGTGCTGTACTGCCTCGGCTACACCGCCTTCGGCGCGGCGGCCCTGCACCCCTCGATGCCGGCCCTCGCGACGACCGGCTCGGCGCCCGCGCCGCGGTTGACCACCGGCCGCCTGACGGTGTTGGCCGGGCTGTCGCTGCTCCCGCCGGCCCTGCTGCTCGGCCAGGCGTTCACCGGCCGGCAGGTGCAGGCCGTGCCGATCGGGGTGGCGTGCGTCGTGCTGTTCCTGCTCGTGGTCGCCCGCATGGTGGGCCTGACCCGTGAGGTCGAACGGCAGGCACGGGAACTGTCGGACCTGGCGAGCCGGGACGCGCTGACCGGCGTCGGCAACCGCCGCTCCTGGGACGCGCGGCTGCACGACGCGGTCACCGCCGCGCACGACGCCGGGGGAACGCTGGTGATCGCCCTGCTCGATCTGGACCACTTCAAGCGCTACAACGACACTCATGGTCATCAGGCCGGCGACCGGCTGCTCAAGGGCGCCGCCGCGGCCTGGCGGGACGTGCTGCGCCGCGATGACGTGCTGTACCGCTACGGCGGTGAGGAGTTCGGCCTGATCCTGCCGGGCGCGTCGCCCGGTGACGCGGTGAAGCTGACCGAGCGGCTGCGGGAGGTGGTCCCGGACGGCCAGAGCTTCTCCGCCGGTGTCGCCGCGCTGCACGGCACGGAGACCGTGGAGGAACTGGTCGCCCGGGCCGACGCTGCGCTGTACGAGGCGAAGGCGCACGGACGCAGCCGGGCCCGGGTGGCGGCCGTCACGCCGAAGGCCGCCTGACCGAGGCATCGCGGGTGGCGAGCCGGTTGCGGATCCTTCGACACCTCCTTCGCCGCGACCGCCGGGAGATCGGCCATCGTCCGTCATGCCCGGTTCAGCGGATCCGCAGTGGAAGAATCTTCACCTCGCACAGCTGCAGGCGCGCGGCGCGGGCGTGCCCGACGCATGTCGGTTGCTCTGCTCCGTCAGGGGTGCCCACCAGGAACATGACCGGTTCGGTGCAGGGCAATGACTGGCGGCTGTAGGACCAGCGCCGGCCACAGCCCTGGTGGCCGCACCAGCTGACGCCGTCGGCACCGCGCAGGGTGGCGCCGTGATCGGGGCAGACACCCGTGTCATGGGGGCAGGCGCTGCGTCCGCGGATGCGCGCCACCTCGCCGGCGGCGGCATGCAGTCCGGCACCGGCCCGGCGAGCCCATTTGGTGGCGTAGTGCAGACGAATCCCGGACCGGTGGACGGCTTCGTCGCCGGCAGCCGTCAGCCGGGACAACGCCTCCTCGATGTCGGCGCCCAGCTGTTCGGCACGGGCTGCCAGGTCACGCAGTTCGGCGGGGGTCACCGGACGTGCAGTCCGGACCGGGTCTCGATCCGGCTGGTTGCTGGCCACGACAGGTTCCTCACGGTAGGACTTCGGGCGGGATGGCAGGAAACGCCATCGCGCCGGAGCGAGCGCTCAGCCTGTAGTGCGCCGCAAGATCGAAAACGTTGCCCGCATCCTCCGCTGATCTTCGAGCGGACCGCCGGCTCTCCGGCAAGCGGCAGCGCCGGTCGAGTCCCGGCCGCCGGACAGTGACCGTCCGAGGAAAGGGCGGCTGACCGGCGCGACACCACGGCTGGCAGCCGCGGGCACGCATTCGCTGGGAGGACGCTTCCGGGTCGCCCCGATAGCGCCGGCGCGAGCACAGTACTCGTGGAGACGCGCGCGCTTACGCCGGTGAGTTCGCCTGCGACGCCGGGGCGTCGTACGGCGCCGCGACACTGGCGCGCACCCGGTTGCGGCCGGCGTTCTTGGCGGCGTAGAGCCGTTCGTCGGCGGCGCTGATGGCGAAGTCGAGGGGGGTCAGGTCATCGATCAGGATGGCGCCGACCGACACGGTCACGTCGACACGGTGGCCGTCCGGCAGCAGCACCGGCTCGCCGCACACCGCGGTGCGAACCTTCTCCGCCACCTGGCGCAGCACTTCCAGATCCGGGATGGCGTCGAGCAGGGCGCAGAACTCTTCGCCGCCCCAGCGGCCGACCACATCCCCGCGGCGAACCGCGCGGGTCATCCGGCCGGTCACCGCGACGATGACGGCATCGCCGGCCTCATGGCCGTACCGGTCGTTGACCTGCTTGAAGTGGTCGATGTCGACCAGCAGGACACCCACGCCGTGCCCGCTTCCGCGCGTCTGGTCGAAAACGGCGCCGACGGCCCTCCGGTTCGCGAGACCGGTCAGCGGGTCGGTGCGGGACAGCTGATCGGCCGCCGCGTGTGCCGCTTCCAGCAACGTCTGCGCGCGTCGCACGTCGGCGAAGAGAAGACCTACCCGGGCCATCAGCGTGAGGTAACTGACCGTCACCAGAGACACCGCGACCGGGTTGGTGTGGGCATACACCGCGTGCAGCAGGACGGCCAGCACCACGAGCGCGCACAGGGCCGGCGCGGCGAACATCCGCCGACCGGTGAGTTTCACCTGCTCCACCCGGGGCATGGGCTGCCAGGCCGAACGGGCCAACGCGAACGCCACCACCGGCCAGGTGCCGTAGAGGAGCCGGTCCGAGACCTGCTCGGCCAGGTATCCGCCGTCGATCACGGTGCTTCCGGCGAGGCCGACCACCAGCCAGCCCCATCCCCCGTGCAGTCGCCAGCCGTGAACGATCAGCACGCTGGTGACCATGGCCAGCAGCACGATGTCACCGGTGGGATAGGCGAACCCGGCGAGCAGGTCGATCCAACCTTTCGTAGCGGTCGACCGTCCGCCGAAGACCACGACGGCGTACACGGCTCCGCTGGCGCAGCCGACCATGACGCCGTCGAACCACAGGTTGCGGGGCACTGCGGAGATCCGGGTGCGCATGAGCATGATCAGGGCAGCGCCGACAAGCGGATACCAGGACAGCCAGGCAGCGTCGCCCCAGCTCAACAGCGGGTAGCTGTCCAGGTGCCGCAGCCAGACCTGGGCGTAGACGTTTCCGCAGGCCCACAGCAGGAGCGCGGCGCCGAGCAGGATCCAGGCCGGGCGTTCCAGACGGGTCACCACGGCTCTGCACAGGCAGGCGGCGCTCGCGAGCATGACGGACAGGGTGTACAGGACGTACAACGAGCTGTCCCGGCCGATCGGGACGCCGGGGCCGAGCAGGGCCGCGACGGCGGTGACGACCGCCACCGTCGCAGTGAGAACTATCGTCGCGGCGCCCACCCGCGCGGCGACCCGGGACATCGGTATGCCGACGAGCTGTTGCACCTGTGCCACACCGGTCTTATCGACCGGATGCGGCGCCGGCTTACGGTGTCCGGGTCGCCTCCGCCGATGTCGGAGGGCGACCGCACACCCTGATCCCCGGCG
Organism: Actinoplanes sp. SE50/110; assembly: GCF_900119315.1. Classification (NCBI taxonomy): domain Bacteria; kingdom Bacillati; phylum Actinomycetota; class Actinomycetes; order Micromonosporales; family Micromonosporaceae; genus Actinoplanes; species Actinoplanes sp. SE50/110. The sequence goes on from NZ_LT827010.1 coordinate 6,808,486, forward strand.
CCGGCCTGACGGAGCGCTTCTCTCGCGATGTCCGGGGGGTCACCGCAGCGCGCCGGGCCCGGGGCGGCCGGCGCGGGGGCGGCAGGTCGAAAACGGCCATGTCCTCAACAGACCGCTACCCGGCGTCGGACGGCGGCCACAGACTCGGTGACACACAAGCCGGGGAGAAAAAGCATGGAACTCATTCGTGTCGTCGTCGCGTCGATGGTCAGCGACGACTGGGGCTGGCAGGTGCTCGGCGCGGGCGTGAAGCTCACCGGCGACTGGGGCTGGCAGGTGCTCGGCGCCGGCATGAAGCTCACCGGCGACTGGGGCTGGCAGGTGCTCCGGGCCGGCCTGACCGTCACCGGCGACTGGGGCTGGCAGTAACCCATGTATCTGATCGCGGCCTGGGCCTTCCCCGCTCACGGTGAACTGACGCGTGACCGGGTGGCCCAGGTGCTCGAGCGGCGCCTGCCCGAGGCCGGCATCGTGCACCTCTGGCTCGGCGAACGCGACGGCTGGCGAGTGATCGGGATGTTTCTCGACGGCTCGCCGGCCGATGACCCGGAGCACACCGTCGTGGAACGGGTGCGGCAGGCCATCGCCTCCGTCGTGGGATCCGACCCGACGATCGTGCTGGCGGAGATCGTGCCGTTGCCGTCGGCGGTCGCCGGATCGTTGTAGGGCCGGTCCGGCCCCTCAGATGAAGTCGGCGGCGGTCAGCCAGCCCACTTCCATGGCCCGCGCGCCCGCCTCGAACCGGCTCTTGGCCCGCAGCCGCTCGGCCAGGTTCTCGCTCATCCGGCGCACGGTCCGTGGGGAGACCCCGAGCGTACGGGCGACACTCGCATCGGTCGCGCCCTGCGCCCACAGGCGCAGCGCCGCGCGTTCCTGCTCGCTCGGCTGGCCCGGCTCGCGGGTCTTACGGTGTGCCAGCGGGCGGGCCGCCTGCCAGGTCGAGACGAACAGTGCGGCCAGACCGGCCACCATCCCCCGGCCCGTAATGATCAACGCACCCCGGCCGCTGCTGCGGTCGTCGATGGGCACGACCGCGGTGGTCCGGTCCACGATCGTCATCCGGATCGGCAGCGTCGAGGTGGTCCGCACCTCCGCACCCAGGTCGATCAGATCCTGCACGTGGTCGAAGGTCGGCTGGTCGTTGCGAATGCTGTCCAGGTAGATCGACCGCATCTGCACCCCACGCTGCAGGGTCTGCTCGTTGATCGGCCGCGCGCTGCTGCGGTTCTGCGCCGACTGCGCCCCGTCCGGGTTGAAGGTCCACACCTCTTCGCGGCAGCAGCTGGCCAGCTCACTGATCCGCCGGCGGATCGCGTCCAGGCCCAGCACCCGCTCGACCTCGTTGGGCTCCAGGTCAGCGCCGGCTGCGCTGCTCGCCGCGAGCAGTTCGGCGACCGCGGCCTTGTTGCGCTCGAACTCCAGCTGCTGCTCGGCCATCCGCACCTGCTGGCGGGCCAGCAGTGTGGACAGCGCGGCCGGCGGGTCGTTCAGCAGCGGCAGGGCTTGGTCGTCGTCCTCCGAGCGTCGCACGAGGGCCAACTCGGCGAGCCGGTCCAGCGCGTCGCGCGCCTGCTCATCGGTGATGCCCACGGTCGTACCGAGCTGGTGGAGCCGTGCATCGGGGTTCGCCAGGAGCGTCCGGTAGACGGCACCGGCCACCGGGTCGAGCCCCAGAAGGCTGTCTTCACTTCGGATCACGCGTAGGAAAATACACGTATTGATCCACTTTGCGTTGGTGGTGCTGGTCGCCGGGCGGCGGCCACATCGGGACACCGCCGCCGCTGGCCGGAACAGCCCACTGTCGAGCGGCGGCCACCGACGAGACGATCTCCATACCGGCGGCGAACTGCCGCGCCGGACGAACTGCCAAGACTGAAAGGAGGTCGGTCGTGACCTGTTCCACCTGGCTCGATCCCAGCTCTGCCGACGTCGTCCGCCGGCTTCGCTCGTGGCGGACGAGCCGCGTGACCGGTCAGCCCGCGGAGTTCCCGTATGAAGTCGTCACCCAGCACGTCCAGCGTACCGGGAAGCATCACCTGGCCGCACCGCTGATCGAAGAGCTGGACCGGACCCGGCAGTTCTGCCGGGCCGGCGGCGGGGTGCGGCTGCGCTTCCTCGACTGCCTGCTCGACAAACACGACGGCACGTACCGGTATGCGACCTATCTGTCGTTGCCGGTGCTGCGCGGCCTGGTCGACGGGCCGGACGCGGTGCTCAGCGCCCGTGACCTGGCCGGCCTGCTGATCGCCGACGTGATGCGTTTCGAGCTGGAGGCGCTGCACGGGCGCCACGACCTGCTGCCCCACGGCCGCCCGCCGCTGCGGACCGTCAAGAAGCGGTTGCACCACGGCCTCGGCCACCTGGACCGGCACAGCGACCGGGTCCCGGCCGCCCGGCACCTCGACCCGGCAGCGCCGGAGCAGGCCGACGAGCTGCTGGCCTCGCTGCCGGTCAGCCCCTGCCCGCTGGTCCGGGAACGGTTGGCCATGACGGTTCACCCCGTGCACGTGCTGCACGACGAGTACCTGTTCATCCGGGTGCTGCAGAGCTACGAGACGATCTTCACGGGACTGGTCGGGTCGGCCGGGCACGCGCTGACCGGGCTGCGCGCCGCCGACGCGGGCGCCACCTGTGCACATCTCGACGACGCCGCCACCGCGCTGGAGCGCGCCGGGCTGCTGTTCACCCTGCTGGCCACCATGGACCCGGACGCGTTCCGGCACTTCCGGGACTTCACCGAAGGGGCCAGCGCGATCCAGTCCGAGCATTACAAGCGCTTCGAGCTGACCTGCGGCACGCCCCGCGACGAGCGGCTGATGTCACCGGCGTTCGGCAACGTGCCGGACGTACTCGACCAGGCCCGGCGCGGGCCGGACACGATCACCCGGGCATACCTGGACGCGCGCCGGGACCGCCGGTTCGGCACCGGTGAGCAGCTCGCCGTCGACGCCGGGCTGACCCGGCTGGAACGGGCCCACCAGCGGTGGAAGTCGACCCATCACAGCCTGGCCACCCGGATGCTCGGCGACGCGACCGGTTCCGGCTACACCGCCGGGGTCCCGTACCTGAAGGACTGCCTGGACAACCGGTTGTTCTGGGGTCTCGGCGTGGACCTGACGGTGACCGCCGCGGAGGTGAGTGGTGCGCACGTCGCGTGACGGGCGGCCGGGCGAGGCCCAGCGGCTGCTCAACCCGGCCCAGCCCGATCCACTGCTGCGCTACGAGTACGACCGGGGCAGCAACTACGAACAGGACACCCGCCTGACCACCGCGCTGGCCGCGCTGGTGCCGGAGGCCGAGCTGCACCATCCCGACCACCGGTTCTTCCAGGTGCTGCACCTGGTCACCGAGTACAGCTGGGTCGCCATCCACCAGGTGCTGTGCGACCTGGCCGCGGCGCTCGACGACGACCGTCCGGTGCCGGCCGCCCGGCTGCTCGACCGGGCCACCGGGCTGGGTGTGCTGCCGGTGCAGGCGATCCGGCTGCTCAGCGACTCGCTGCCGCAGCTGAGCCTGCTCGCCATGCGGGCCGCGTTCCCGCCCAACACCACCGGGCTCGACTCGCCGGGAGCCCGCAATCTGCGCCGGGCGTCGCGGGCGGTGTGGACCGCGTTCGAGGGGGCACTGGCCCGCGCCGGGCTGGACCTAGACGCGCTGTCCGCGGCCGCCGAACCCCGGTACACCGGCGACACCGGGCCGTTGCTGCTGGCCGACGTGATGATCGGGCTGCACCGCTTCGACGCCCGGATCCTGGAGTGGAAGCAGGTCCACCTGAACATGGTCTGGCTGCTGCTCGGCGGCCAGCCGCAGGCCGAGACCGACCCCGGCGACGCGGACAAACCCAGCAGCCTGCGCGGCAGGTCCATCAGCGACCTCGAGCGGATGGCAGCCAGCCCCATGTTCCCGCTCCTCTGGCAGCACAGCACCACCGTTTTCCACCGGATGACCCGAGAGGACACCCCATGACCGACCCGACCCCCGCGAACACCATCGAGTCTGCCCGCCTGCGGCTTCGCGAACTGTCCGCCGCCGAGGCCGCGGAGGTCGTCGGCGGGCGGGCGCCCGCCGGGCAGTCGTGGGCGCCGGGCTATCCCCTCGACGGCACCCTGGCCGCCGGTGGCGCGTTCCTGCGGGCAGCCGCGGCCGGCCTGCACCGGCCCGGCTTCGGCATGTACCAGATCATCGAGCGCGAGTCCGGCCAGGTGGTCGGCGACATCGGCTTCCACGGCGCCCCGGACACCGACGGCGCCGCGGAGATCGGCTACGGCATCGTGCCGGCCTTCCGCGGCCGGGGCCTGGTGTCCGAGTCGCTGCGGTCGCTGGCACAGTGGGCGTTCACCCAGCCGGACGTCCGGGAGTTGCAGGCCGGCACCGAGCCGGACCACACCCCGTCGCAGCGGGTGCTGACCCGGGCCGGCTTCACCTACACCGGCGTGCAGGACGGCGAGCACCGCTACCTGCGGACGCGACCGGCGACGTCGGCGTGACCACCGTCGCCTACTTCGCGGCGGCCGGGTCGGCCGGGCTCGCCGACCTGCTCGACGTCGCCGAGGGCTGGTGCGAGCTGGTCGTCGTCAACACCGGTAACCGGCCGTGGGGACCGGCCGAGGTGGCCGCCCTGACCAGCCTGGCCCACTACGTCGACGTCCGCGACCTCGACCCCGACGCCCTGGCCACGGCCCTGCGCCGGTACGGCGTCACCGGCCTGGTCGCGTTCAGCGACGACCTGCTGCCCCGGGTCGCGGCGGTGGCGCAGGCGCTCGATCTGCCGTACCACGACCCGGTCACCGCTGAGGCACTGCTGCGCAAGGACGTACAACGCCACCGGCTCCGCGCCGCCGGGGTCGAGACGATGCGCTGCGCCACGTTCGACGACCCGGCGTCGCTGACCGCCGCCGTCGCCCACGTCGGTTTCCCGGCAGTGCTCAAGCCGGTGGTCGGCAACGCCAGCGCGCACGTCACGCCGGTCGACGACCTGGCGTCGCTGCACCTGGCATGCCGGCGCGCCGGGGAGGACCTCAACCTGCCGGCCATCGCCGGTGACGCGTTCGGCTTCGGCGCCGCCGGCACGTGGCAGCTCGAGGAACGGCTGCGCGACGGCGCCCACCCGGGCGGCGGCTGGCTCGGCGACTACGTGTCGGTCGAGAGCGTGGCGCTCGGCGCAGGCCGGTACCGGCACTTCGCGGTCACCGACCGGCTGCCGCTGACCTGGCCGCTGCGCGAGACCGGCATGGTCTCCCCGACACAGCTGCCGGCCGACCTGCTGGACCGCGTCCTGGCGCTGGCCGGGGCGGCGCTGGCCGCGCTCGGCGTCGAGCACGGCGTGACACACACCGAGATCAAGCTGACTCCGGACGGGCCGCGGGTGATCGAGGTCAACGGCCGGCTCGGCGGCTTCGTCGCCGGCCTGCTCGGCCGGGTCAACGGCGAGGACCCGGTTCGTCTGGCCCTGCGCGCCGCTGTCGGCGACACCACCGCCGGGGACCACCGCGATCCCACGGGGTACGCCCTGGTCCTGGTCGTCCAGCCGCCACCGGACGCGGTGCGTCTGGAACAGGCCGCCGACCTGGCCGAGCTGCGCGCGGTGCCCGGCGTCTCCCGCGTCGACACCGGGGTCATGCCCGGCGAGGCGGTCGACTACCGCACCGGCACGCTCGGCCGGGTGCAGACCGTGTGGCTCGCCGCCGCGACCGTGACCGACCTGCACACGTCGTACCTGCGGGTGTGCGAGGTGCTGGCGGCCGGCAACCGCTACCGCTACCGCCGTCCGGCGACCGACCTGGAAATGGCCTCATGACTCCCGTACCCCTGCTCTGTTTCCCGCCCGCGGGCGCCGGCGCCGGCTTCTACCACGACTGGCGCGGCGTACGGCCCGGCCTCGACGTGCACGGCGTCGAGCTGCCCGGCCGGGAGAAGCGGTTCGCCGAGCCGCCGCTCACCGCGATGACCGCGCTGGTCGACGACCTCGTACCGGGCATCCTCGACCAGACCGCGGACCGCCCCGAGGTGGTCTTCTTCGGGCACAGCTTCGGCGCGTCGGTGGCCTACGAGGTGGTACGCGCCCTCACCGCGGCCGGCCGCACCGGGCTGACCCTGATCGTCAGCGGCGCCGCCGCACCGGGCACCGGCACCCGGCCCGCGATCACCGGCCTGCCCGACGACGAGTTCGTGGCCGGGGTACGCCGGATCGCCGGCTACCGGCACCCGGCCCTGGACGACCCGGAACTGCGCGAGTTGCTGCTGCCCGCGCTGCGCGCCGACGTCACCTGTCAGGAGCAGTACCGACCCGCCCCGCTGCCCCGGCTCGCCGTGCCGGTCGTGGCACTCCGCGGCGCCGCCGACGACCTGGTCACGGCGACCGACGCGGCCCGCTGGTCCGAGGTGACCGACGGCCGGTTCATCGGCGCGGAGCTGCCCGGCGGCCACATGTACCTGGTCGACGCCGCCCCCGTGGTGCTCGCCCTGGTGGAGCGGTCCCGTGGGTGAACCGGATCTGATCCACGAACGGTTCCGGCGGGTGGTCGCCGGCGACCCGGCCGCGATCGCCCTCCACGACGGCGGCACCGCGCTGACGTACGCCCAGGTCGACGCGCACAGTGACCGGGCGGCGGCGGCCCTGCTCGCGGCCGGGGTCCGGGCCGGTGACCGGGTCGGTGTCTGCCTGGACCGCGGCGTCGACCTACCGGTGGCGCTGCTCGCGGTACTCAAGGCCGGCGCCGCCTACGTGCCGCTCGACCCCGACCATCCGGCCGGCCGGCTCGCCTACGTGATCGAGGACGCCGGGCTGACCCACGTGATCGCGGACGAGTACGGCGCCGCCCGGCTGCCCGCCGTCGGCACGGTGCTCGCCTGGTCCGCTCTGACGGCGGTGGACGGTACCGTCGGCACCGGACCGGCCGGCACCGCGTACGTCATCTACACCTCCGGCTCCACCGGGCGTCCCAAGGGCGTCGTGGTGCCGCACCACAACGTCGTCGCGCTGATCGACGCGGTCCGCGAGGACTTCGCCCTGCACGCCGGCGACACCTGGACCTGGTTCCACTCCGCCGCGTTCGACTTCTCGGTCTGGGAGATCTTCGGGTGCCTGCTGACCGGCGGCCGCCTCGTGGTCGTGCCCCGCTGGACCCGCCGCACGCCCGAGGACTTCCGGCGGCTGCTCGCCGAGCAGGCGGTGACCGTGCTCAGCCAGACGCCGTCCGCGTTCGCCGGGCTGCTGGAGCTGGAGCGCCACGACGCCGCACCGCTGCCGCTGCGTCTGGTGATCTTCGGCGGGGAACCGCTGGACACCCGCGCGCTGCGCCCGTGGCTGGACCGGTACCCACCGCAGCGGTGCCGGCTGGTCAACATGTTCGGCATCACCGAGACCACCGTGCACGTGACCGCGGAGACCATCGGCCACGAGCAGGTACGGACCGGCTCGCGCAGTGTCGGCAGGCCGATCGCCGGCTGGGCGGTCCGGATCGTCGGCCCGGCCGGTCAGCCGCTGCCGCGCGGTGAGATCGGTGAGATCGCGGTGGCCGGCGCGGGCCTCGCCACCGGATACCTGGGCCGGCCGGAGCTGACCGCACAGCGTTTCGTGACCGATCCGGACACGGGCCGACGCTGGTACCTCAGCGGGGACCGGGGCCGGCTGCTGTCCGACGGGCGGCTCGAACACCTCGGCCGCACCGACGCTCAGGTGCAGCTGCGCGGGCACCGGATCGAACCGGACGAGATCCGGGCTGTGCTGCTGGAGGACCCGGTCGTGGTCGCCGCCGCCGTGGTGCCGCGGACCGGGCCGGGCGGGGACGCCCGTCTCGACGCGTACCTGGTGCTGACCGCCGGCACCGGCCCGGAGCAGCTCGCCGCGATCCGGCGGCGGGCGGCCCGGATGCTGCCCGACTACATGGTGCCGGCCACGGTCACCGCCGTGCCGGCGCTGCCGCTGACAGCCAACGGCAAGCTCGACCCGGGCGCGCTGCCGGAACCGCACCGCACCGGGGCCACCGGCGCCGACGACGGTCCCGCCGACGGCCTGCTGTCGGCCTGCCGGTCGGTGCTCACCCCCGCCCTGCGCCCGGACGACAACTTCTTCGACGCCGGCGGCAACTCGCTGCTGCTCGCCCGGCTGGCCGGCGCGCTGCGCGCCGGCGACTTCCCGGGCGTCACCGTCCGGGCCCTGTACGAGAACCCGACCGTACGCCGTCTCGCCGGCCACCTGGCCGCCACGGCCCCAGCTCCGAGGGAAATCGCGTCATGACCACACCTGCCATCTCCGACACGGACCTGGCCGCCACGATCCGCCGGGAGTGGGCCACCACCCTCGGGCACGACGACGTCACCGGTGACCCGAACTTCTTCGCCGCCGGAGGGCACTCCCTGCTCGCCATCGCGATGATGGGCCGGCTGCGGACCACCCTCGGCGCCCCGCTCCCGCTGCGGCTGCTCTTCGACAACCAGAGCGTCACGGAGCTGACCAGCGCGGTGCGCGCCCTCGTGCCCAGCGGCAGCGGGACACCGTGCTGACCGGGCGCCCGGCCACCGCCGAGCAGTCCCACCTGTGGCTGGCGGTGCAGCGTGAACCCGAGTCCGGCCGGTTCAACGTCCCGATCGACCTGCTGATCAACGGGCCGCTCGACGCCGACGCGCTGCACGGCGCGCTGGCCGACCTGCTCGCCCGCCACCCGCAGCTGCGCAGCGCGTTCCGCGCCGACGACGGCGAGCTGCGCCAGTACTTCCCCGACGCGGTCACGGTGGCGCTGCGCGAGGAGCACCGCCCCGGCCCGTACCGGCCGGAACCGGCCCTGGCCTGGGCAGCCGAGGCCGGTGCGCGGCCGTTCGACCTCACCGAGGCGCCGCTGCTGCGGGCCGACCTGCTGCGGGCCGACGACGCCGCGTTACTGGTGCTGACCGCACACCACCTGGTGACCGACGGCTGGTCGTGCGGGGTGCTGGCCGAGGATTTCGTACGGTTCTACCAGGCCCGTACCGGCGGCGCCGGTGCCGTGTCCCCGATGCCGGAACCCACGGTCCCGGCCGCCTCGGAGGCCGACGCCCGCTACTGGCAGCAGCTGCTCGACGACGAGTGCGGGCCGCTCGCCCCGATCCCCGACCTGGTCCGCACCGGCGACGGGCCCGGCCCGGCCGCCCACCGCACCTGGACCCTCGACGCGAGCGGCCGCGCCGGCCTGGCCGGGCTCGCCGAGCGCGGGCAGGTCTCGGCCGCGGTCGCGGCGCTCGGCGTGTGGACGCTGCTGCTGCACGCCTGGAGCGGTGAACCCGACGGCGTGCTGGGCATGCCGTTCGCCGGCCGGCTGGACCCGGCGACACACGCCGAGATCGGCCTGTTCACCCGGGTCCTGCCGGTGCGCAGCCGGTTCGAAGCGCAGCGCCCGTTCCGCGCGGTGCTGACCGACCTGAGCGGGCAGGTGCTCGACTCGCTGTTCGCCTCCGAGGTGGACACCGAGGCGCTGCGCGCGGCCGTCGGCGCCCCGGAGCTGCGGACCGTTTTCGCTTATCAGGGCCGTGGCCAGCGGCACTGGACGGTCGGCGGAACTGAGCTGCGCATCGTCGAGCACGAGCTGGAATCCGCCAAGTACGACCTGGCCCTGGCCGTCGCGGAGGGGTCCGACGAGACCGTGCTGCGCCTCGACTACGACGCGGCCGTCTACACCGCCGCCAGCATCGGTGAACTCGGCGACCAGCTGTGCGCGCTGCTCGGCGCGGCCGCCGCCGACCCCGACCGAAGCTGCCTGGACCTGCTCACGGTGCTGGCCGAACGGCGCCCGCACGAGCATCAGCACGGCGCCGAACTGTCCGATGCGGACGCGTCGGTGCTGGTGCCGCACCGGGTGCTGGAGCACGCGGCACGCCGCCCCGGTGCGATCGCCGTCCAGCACGGCGCCACGTCGCTGAGCTACGGCGACCTGGTGGCCCGAGCCGGCGCTCTCGCGCACTGGCTGACCGGGCAGGCGGTCCGGCCCGGCGACATCGTCGCGCTGCTGCTGCCGGCCGGCGTCGACACGGTCGTGGCCATGCTGGCCTGCTCGCTGGCCGGTGCCGCGTACCTGCCGCTCGACCCGGCCTACCCGGACGCCCAGCTGGAGCTGGTGGTCGCCGACGCGGCGCCGGTGCTGCTGCTGGCCGACCCCGCGCAGCGAGACCGCTGCCACGGTCTCCCCACCACGGTGTACGACCTGAGCGACGTCCTGGCCGCCGCCGCCGGCCTGCCGGCACACCCGCCGCAGGTGCCGATCGACGGCGCCACCACGCTCAATGTGCTCTACACCTCCGGCTCCACCGGCCGCCCCAAGGGCGTGGTGCTGCCGCACGCGGGTGTCGCGCGGCTGGTCGGCCGGCCCGAGTTCCTGCCGCTCGGCGCCGACGACGTCCTCAGTCACCTGTCGCCGCTGAACTTCGACGGCGCCACGTACGAGATCTGGGGTGCCCTGGCGCACGGCGCCCGCCTGGTCGTGCTGGACAAGGAGCTGGTCCTCGACCCGCGTGCGTTGCGCACCGCGCTGCGCGAGCACGGTGTCACCACCCTGCTGGTCACCACTCCCCTGCTCAACCGGATCATCGAGGACGCACCGGACCTGCTGCAGTCGCTGCGCCGGGTCTACTTCGGCGGAGAGCTGATCTCCGTGCCGCACATCCGGCGGGCGCTGCGCTGGTGCGGGCCGGGCACACTGCTGCACAGCTACGGGCCGACCGAGAACTCGTTCACCTCGACCTGGCACCCGATCGCCGCGGTGGCCGAGGGCGCCCGCAGCGTCCCGATCGGCCGGCCGGTGCCGGGCACCAGCGCGTACGTGGTGTTCGAGGGCACTCTGCGGCCGACCCCGCCCGGGGTTCCCGGCGAGTTGGTGCTCGGCGGGACCGGTGTGGCGGACGGCTACCTCGGCGACCCGGCACGCTCCGCGGAGAAGTTCGTCGCCGACCCGTTCGACCCGCGGCCGGACGCCAGGCTGTACCGCACCGGCGACCGGGTCCGCTGGGACGCCACCGGTGAGCTGGAGTTCATCGGGCGCACCGACAACCAGGTCAAGATCCGCAGCCAGCGGATCGAGCTCGGCGAGGTGGAGGCCGCGCTGCTCGCCCACGACGCGGTCGAGTCGGCGTTCGTGACCTGCCGGGTCGGCCCCCGCGGCGACAAGGAGATCGTCGGGTACGCGGTGCTGACCGACCCGGACGAGCTGGCGGGGCTGCGCCAGCACCTGCGGGCGCGGCTGCCCGGGTTCGCCGTACCACGGCATCTGGTGCCGATCGAGCGGCTGCCGCTGAAACCGAACGGCAAGATCGATCGGGCCCGGCTCCCGGCGCCGTCCGACGGACCCGCGCCGGCGCCCGCGCCCGCGCGCACCGGACGCCGGCTCACCGGTGGTGTGACGGCTCCGGTCCGGGCGGCGTGGGCCGAGGTGCTCGGCACCGACGGGTTCCGCGACGACGACAACTTCTTCGACGTCGGCGGTCACTCGCTGCTTGTCGTACAGCTCGCCGCCGCGCTGCACCGGCACACCGCGGCCAGGCCGACCATCGCCGACCTGTTCCGGGCCACCACGGTGACCGCGCAGACCCGGCTGCTGATCGGCGACGCCCCGGCCACGACGGCCGCCGCGGTCGCCGTGACCGACCCCGGTGACGACATCGCCGTGGTCGGCATGGCCTGCCGGTTCGCCGGCACCCCCGACCTCGACGCGTTCTGGCGGAACCTGGTGGCCGGCCGCGACTGCCTGCCCAACGCCGCCGACCCGGTCGCCCACGAGTACGCCGACGGCCGCCGCCGGGTAGCCCGCTGGGGCATGCTCGCCGACGGTCTGGGCTTCGACGCCGGGCTGTTCGGCTTCGACCCCGAGCAGGCCGCCACGATGGACCCGCAGCACGGCATCCTCTACGAGTGCCTGTGGGGCGCGGTCGAGAACGCCGCGCTGCGCATGGCCGACATCCACCAGCGCACCAGCCTGTACGCCGGACGTGCGACCGGCCCCGGCCCCCGCGCCCTGCCGGACCGCGACGAGTCGACCCGGGCCGACGAGGTGGTCGGCAGCGACGCCACGTTCATGCCGAGCCGGTTCTCCTACTGGTTCGATCTGTTCGGCGAGAGCCTGCTGCTGGACACCGCGTGCTCCACCTCGTTGGTGGCCGTGCACCTGGCCTGCGAGAGCCTGCGCCGCGGCGCCAGCGACTACGCCCTCGCCGGCGGCGTCTCGGTCAGTCACCCGGCGGACGGCAGCTACACCTACGTGCCCGGCCACCTGTACGCCCGGGACGGCTTCTGCCGCCCGTTCGACCAGCTGGCCAGCGGCACGGTCGGCGCGGACGGGGCCGGAGCGGTGCTGCTGCGCCGGCTCGGCGACGCGATCCGCGACGGCGACCCGATCCACGCGGTCATCCGCGGCAGTGCGGTGAACAACGACGGCCGGGCCAAGGTCGGTTACACCGCGCCCGGGGTCGACGGGCAGGCCCGGGTGATCCGGCAGGCCCTGACGTCCGCGGGCCTGAGCGGCGCCGACATCGACTACGTGGAGGGTCACGGGACCGGCACGCGGCTCGGCGACACCATCGAGGTGGCCGCGCTGACCGAGGCGCTCGGCGCGGACGGGCCACCGGTGGCGGTCGGCTCGGCCAAGGCGTCGATCGGGCACACCAACACCGCTGCCGGAGTGGCCGGCCTGATCAAGACGGTGCTCGCGGTCCGGGAGGGTTTCCTGCCGGCCACCCCGCACGTCAGCGAACCGATCGACGAGCTGCGCCGGCACGGCGACCGGTTCACCGTGCTGCCCACCGGGCGGGACTGGCCCCGGCACGACCGGCCGCGGACCGCCGGGGTCAGCTCGTTCGGTGTCGGTGGCACCAACGCACACGTCATCGTCCAGCAGTTCGTACCGGCGGGAGAAACCGCATGAGCGAGACGGTCAGCTCCGTCACCCACGCACGGCCTCACCACGACGCGGCGCAGGTGACAGCATGAGCATCAGGTTCCTGCCGCTCTCCGCGCGCAGCGCGGCCACCCTGACCCGGCTGCGGGAACGGATCGCGGACCACCTGGTCGCGCACCCACGGGTGGCACTCGACGACGTGGCCGCCACCCTGTCCCGTGGACGCGAACCGTTCCGGTACCGGTGCGTGGTGGTCGCCGGCGACCGGGACGGCACGGTCGCGGCCCTGCGCGGCGAGCGCCCGACGATCCGCGGCGCCGCACCGGCCGGCCGGGCACCCCGGTTGGTGTTCCGCTTCGGCGACGGTGCGCGGGACGGGTTCGGGCGGGACGCCTACGACCGGCTCGCCACGGTGCGGCGGGTCATCGACGACCTGGATGCCGCCCTGACCGAACGGTTCGGCGCCCCGGTCCGGCTGCTCGACGCGGCGGCCGGCGGCACCCCGGCCGCCCCCGGCGATCGGGCCGCCGCCGTGACGGTCGCCGTGGGGTACGCCATCGCCGAGCAGCTGCGGGAGTGGGGCGTCACCGCCGACACCTGCACCGGCGCCGGGGTCGGCGCCCGCACCGCCGCGGTGCTGGCCGGTGAGCTCGACATCACCACCGCGGTGGCCCAGGCCTGGGCCGGCGAGCCGCACTCGCCGGCTCCCGGGACGGCCGAGCCCTCCCCGTCGGGCCCGGACACTCAGCCGGCCGCCCCCGACGTGCTGTCGGTGGAGATCGGCCCGCGGCCCGGCTTGTCACCGGCCGGGGACATCGTCGTCGCCGTCCTGCCCGGCGAGGACGAGGTGGCCGCGCTCGCCGCCGCGGCGGCCGAAGTGTGGTGCCTGGGCGCCGACGTGGTGCTGTCCGCTCCCGGCGACCGGGTGCACCTGCCCGGCTACCCGTTCGAGCGGGCCGCCGACGCCGACCCGCGGCCGGCGGCCGCACAGGCCGTCACCAACGCCTGGCGCGAGGTGTTCGGCACGTCGACGCCCGGGACCGAGCTCGGCCCCCTGGTCACCCTGCGCCGGGCCATCGCGGCACGATGGGGCTACGCGCCGACGCTGCCCCAGCTCGCGGCGGCACCGGATGACCGGCAGGTGCTGGCCGACCTGACCGAGATCGCGACCGCCGAGTCCGGGTCCACCCGGCGGGAACGACCGCTGACCGCCCGCGAGCAGCGCCTCGTCTTCCACGACGCGGTACGCGCCGGCAGCAGCAGCGCCGAACACACCGTGCAGCTCAGCATCCCGCTGGAGCGGGAACCCGACCCGGACGCCCTGGACGCCGCGCTGCGCGACGCCCAGTTGGCCCGCCCGCTGCTACGCACCGTCTTCCGCCGCCGTGACGACCGCTGGGTCGCCGCGGAGATGCCCCACCCGCTGGTCACGTTGACCCGATCCGCACCCGGGGCCGAGGCCGCCGACCACGCCTTCCAGCCGGTCGACGCGCCCCTGCTGCACGTAGCCCTGCGCCCGTACGACGATCGCACCGATCTCGTCGTGGCGCTGCACCAGGCACTCGCCGACCACCTGGACATCCACCAGCTGGCCGCCGAACTGCTCGACACCGCAACCACAAGGAGCCCGTCATGACCCTGTCCCCCGCCCGCTCCCTGCCCACCGACTGGCACGGCACCGCCACCGTCCCGATCGACGCCGACCAGGTCTTCAACGGGTACGTGGCCGCGAACGTGGTCTTCGCCCTGGACCGGCTCGGCGTGTGGGCGCGGCTCGTCGAGGGTCCGCTGCGGGTGACCGCGTTCGCCGGCGACCTGCACGTGGACGAGCGGATGTTCCGGGAGCTGCTGCGCGCCGCCGCCACGTTCGGCTACCTGACCGGTGACGCCGATACCGTGCGCCTCACCCCGGCCGGTGTCGAGATGGCCGCGATGCGTGGCTACTTCACCTGGGCGGTCGGCGGCTACAACGAGGTGTTCGCCGGCGCCGCCGGGATCACCGCCGGTGACCGCCGGTTCGGCGTGGACATCCACCGTGACGAGGCGATGGTGGCCACCGGGTCGGCGCAGAACGACGGCTCGTTCATGGCCCGGATCCTCGACGACGTGCTCGGCGAGCTGAACTTCGACGTCCTCGCCGACCTGGGCAGCGGAGTCTCGGCCCGGGTCTGCCGGGTGCTCGGCGACCGGGCCGGCGCCCGGGGGCTGGGCCTGGACATCAGCGGCCCCGCCACCCAGCTGGCCCAGCAGACCATCGGGCAGGCCGGGCTGACCGGCCGGGTCGAGGCGATCCAGTGCAACGTGCTCGACGTCGTGCTGCGCCAGGAACACCGGGCCGCCCTGGCCGAGGTGGACACCGTGATGAGCTTCTTCCTGATGCACGACCTGCTCGCCGACCCGGCCAGCCGGTCCCAGGTGCTGCCGCGGATGCGCGAGGCGTTCCCCGCGGCGACGACGTTCGTGCTGGCCGACACGATGCTGCGGCCCGCCCAGGACGAGTCGTCGCTGCCGATCTTCTCGACCGGGTACGAACTGGCGCACGCGCTGATGGGTGTCCCGCTGCACACCCGCGACGAGTACGAGACGTTGTTCGCCGCCGCCGGGCTGCGGCCGCGCCGGGTCGAGGCGTTCGGCACCCCGCACTCGTGGCTCTACGTGCTGGACGCCGAGTGACCCGCCCCCCTCGCCTCTTCTTCAGGAACGGACCGCAACCGCGATGACAACCGCCCAGATCCGTACGGACCTCCCGCTGTTCAAAGCCGTCGCCGGCCACCACCAGCCCGCGCCGTTCTACCTCACCTCCGACATGTTCGGCGGCCTGCCGGTGCAGCTGGCCGGTGGGGAGCTCAGCGACAAGGTCGGCAAGCCGGTCGCCGACCCGCACACCCACCCGGTGCCGGAGATCTACCTGCTGGTGTCGCCGAACCCGGGCGGGGCGCGGATCTCCGTGCTGCTCGACGGCGACGAGCATGAGCTGAGCTCGCCGGCGACGCTGTACATCCCGGCCGGCGCCGAGCACCGGTTCGTGACCCTGGCGGCCGAACCGGGCAGCTACTGCTTCGGCGTCCTGCTGGGTGAGGACGCGTGAGCGCCCCGGTCCGGTCGGCCGCCGCGCCGATCCGGTTGCACCTGAGCGAGAACCCGATCGGGCCCAGCCCGCTGGCCCGGTCGGCGGCCCATGCCGCCCTGGACGACCTGCACATCTACCCCGACCCGGCCCGCGTCGAGCTCACCAGCGCGCTCGCCGAGCACGCGAAGGTCGACCCCGCGCAGGTCGCGGTCGCCAACGGCAGCGACGAGCTGGTGCTGCTGTCCACGCTCACCATCGGTGACCGCGACCGGCCCGGCCTGGTGACCGCGGCGACGTTCCCCGGCTACCGGATCTGCCTGGACACGGTCGGGCGCGGGCACCGGGAGCTCGCCCTGCGCGACGGGCGGCTCGACGTGGCGGCGTTCGCGGCCGGGCTCGCCGGCGCCGGGGTCGGCTACGTGTGCAACCCGCACAATCCGAGCGGCACCGCGCTGACCGGCGCCGAGTGGGAGGTGCTGGTCGAGGCGGCGGCACGGACCGGAACGCCGCTGATCGTGGACGAGGCGTACCAGGAGTTCGCCCCGGCCGGAACGCCGTGTGTGCGGGACTATCTCGACCGTGGGGCGCCGCTGCTGTCGCTGCGGACGTTCTCCAAGGCGTACGCGCTGGCCGGGGTGCGGATCGGGTACGCCGTCGGCACCGCCGAGCTGATCGGCCGGTTGCGCTCGGCGCAGGGCACGATGCCGTTCTCGGTGAACCGGGTGGGCCAGGCCGCCGCCATCGCGGCGCTGACCGATCAGAAGCATCTTCACGACGTACGGGAAACGATCGCCGACCGCCGCGAGTGGTTCGTCGAACGGCTGCGTGACACCGGGCGCACCGCGCTGCCCTCGGTGACCAACTTCGTCGCCGTGGCAGTCCGCCGCGACAGTGCCGAGCTGGAACGCGAGCTCGAGCAGCGGTACGGGATCCTGGTCCGCGACGCCGGCCGGTTCGGTCTCACCGGATACCTACGGGTGTCGCTCGGCGCCGAGACCGAGCTCGTCGCGCTGCTGACCGCGCTGGACACCCTGGATCCGGCATGCTGAGCGCCACCTGGACCCGGCTGCGGGCACTGCCCGGCCGGGCCAAGATCCTGCTGTGGACCAACGCGGTCAGCTCGTTCGGCGGCGGTCTGGTGCTGCCGTTCCTCTGGATCTACCTCAGTGAGGTGCGCGGCCTGCCGGTCTGGGTGCCCGCCGCGACGCTGGCCGTGCAGGCCGGCACCGCGGTGGTCGGCGGCCTGATCTGGGGCGCGCTGCTGGACCGGCTGCCGTACCGGATCGTGGTGCCGACGGTCCTGGTCATCGCCGGCCTGGGTACCGCCGCGTACGCCGTGGCCGGCACCCCGGCCGCCGCCCTGGCCACCGCGGTCGGCTACGGCATCGGGATCAGCGGCGTCGGCACGGTGCTGCGCTCGATGTACGCCGCGGTCACCGAGGGCACCCAGCGCACCCTGGCCTTCTCCGTCGACTTCGCCGTGTTCAACGCGATGACCGGGGTCGGCGTCGCGGTCGGCGGCCTGGTCACGGTCGCCCACTTCGGCACCGCGGTCGACCGCTTCGGCGCCCTGTACCTCATCGACGGCCTCACCTTCCTTCTCGCCGCCGCCGTCACCGCCGCCCTGCTGCCCGGCGGCAGGAACGAGCCGGGAAAGGCCGCCGGGAAACCGGCCGGCGGCTACCTGAGCGTGCTGCGCGACCCGCGGCTGCTGGCCCTGCTCGCCGTGATGCTGCTGACCTCGGTGGTCTGCTACGGCCAGTTCCGCTCCGGCCTGCCCGGCTACCTGACCGGCACCGGCGCGGTGGGCGCCGGTGGGCTGTCGTTCGCCTTCACCCTCAACATCGTGGTGGCGGTGGTGACCCAGTTCGTGGTCATGCCGGCGCTGCACCGGGTGCGGCGCACCACCCTGGTCGGGCTCAGCGGCCTGCTCTTCGCCGCCTGCTGGGTGCTGGTGCTGGCCGCCGGCACCCACACCGGCACCACGGCGATCGCCTTCGCCGCGGCCGGGGTGACGTGCCTGTCGATCGGCGAGGTGCTCGTCGTCCCGGTGCTCGGCGCGCTGCTCAACGACGTGGTCGGCGACCACGTCCGCGGCCGGGCGAACGCCCTGTTCTCCACGATGCTGTCGACCGGCAGCGTGCTCGGCCCGGCCCTGGCCGCCCTGCTGCTGCCACCGCACCGCGGCCTGCCCCTGATGGGCCTGCTCATCGCCGTCAGCCTGCTCACCAGCGCCCTGGTCTGGGTGCTGCGCGGCCGGATCTCCGACGACGTCGACTTCGAACGCTCCCCCTCCACCCCGACCGAAGAAATGGAACTCGCATGATCAACCACTGGCCGCTTTCCGACCTGCGCCTGCGTACGCCCCGGCTGGAGCTGCGTTGGCCCGACAACGACGATCTGAACGCGCTGGCCGACCGCGCCACCGAGGGCGTCCACGAGCCCGGGTTCATGCCGTTCTTCTCGCAGTGGACCGACGGCGAACCGACGGTGGTCGCCCGGCGGCTGCTGCAGCGGCAGTGGCACGCCAACGCCAGCTGGACAGCCGACGACTGGACGCTGTACCTGGTGGTCGTGCACGACGGCACGGTGGTCGGCACCCAGAGCCTCGGTGCCCGCGACTTCGCTCACGGCCGCGAGGCCCTGGTCACCGCGTGGCTGGGCCGCCGCTATCAGGGTCAGGGCTTCGGCACCGAGGCGCGCGCCGCCATGCTGGCGCTCGCGTTCGAGGGTCTCGGCGCCGACTACGTGCTGTCCGTGGTCCGGCAGAACAACCTGCCGTCGCTGGCGGTCAGCAAGAAGCTCGGTTTCGCCGCCGACGGCGTCCAGACCAACGTGGTCCGCGGCGAGCAGGTGCACAGCAACCGGCTGCGGCTGGACCGGGACTCGTGGCGCAGCAACCACCGCTTGCCGGTGACGATCGAGGGCCTGGCTCCCGCGCTGCCGATGTTCGGGCTGGCCGACGACGAGCCGGCGGCCGCCGGGGTGCTGACCGTGACGCCGCGGGCTTCGGTGCTCTCCGGCATCCGATACATCGACGAAGCCGACACCTACGATCACTGAGACGACGTCGCACAGCGGAAGGTACGCACGTATGGACTCGCCCCGTTCGGTCCACCCGGACGACCTGCGTGAGCTCGGCTGGTCACCGGCCGACGACCTGCGGTTCGCCGACACTCCGGATGGCCGGCGCCCGGGCCGGGTGGTGATCATGCACGGCCGGGCGCTGGAACTGGCCTGGTTCCCCGGCGACGGCCCGGCCGTGCACGACACGTTCGAGCTCGGCCGGGACCTGAACCTGCGGCCGGTCGCCGGCGACTGGGTGGCCGTCCAGGACGGGCGGGTGGTCGAGGTCGGCCCGCGGCGCACCGCGCTGCAACGGCCGGACCCGAACGGCAAGGACACCCAGGTCCTCGCGGCCAACATCGACACCATCATGATCGTGCAGCCGATCGACCGGCCGCTGAACCTGGAGGCGATCGAGCGGCTGCAGGTGATGGCCTGGGACAGCGGCGCCGCACCGGTGCTGGTCCTGACGAAGTCCGACGGCTGCCCCGACATCGGCGCGGCGCTGGACCAGGCCGGCCAGGCCGCGCCCGGCGTCCCGGTGCTGGTGACCAGCGCCCTCGATCGGCAGGGCCTGGAGGAGCTGCGCAGCCATCTGGGCCCCGGTACCACCACCACCATGCTCGGCGCCTCCGGAGTCGGCAAGACGTCGCTGCTCAACGCGTTGGAGGGCCGCAACGAGCAGGTCCAGCAGGTGGGGGCCGGTGGGGCCGGCCGGCACACCACCACCACGCGCCGGCTGTTCCGTACCTCCGCCGGCGGAGTGCTGCTCGACGTGCCCGGGATCCGCTCGCTGGACCTGCTCACCACCGACGAGGGCGTCGGCGAGACGTTCGCCGACATCACCGAGGCGGCCCGGCACTGCCGGTTCCGCGACTGCGGGCACGCCGGTGACCGCGGCTGCGCCGTCGAGGAGGCGGTCCGGGACGGCTCGCTGCCGGAGCGACGGCTGGAGAGCTGGCGCAGGATCCAGCGGGAGCAGGCGTACCAGGACCGACGCAACGACCCGGCCGCGATGGCCGAGCAGCGCAAGGTCTGGAAGCAGATGTGCAAGGAGGCCAAGCGCCGCTGACCCGGCGACACCCGATCGCCCCGGCCGCAAGCCGGCCGGGGCGACGCCGCCCGGCAGATCCGTGGCCTCCCGCGGCGCGCCATGCTCCCGTCGCCGCGCCGCGGCGGGCGTACGGCGTTGTTCTGGCCCATGCTGCCTACCGGCGGCCGAGACCTACCAACCGAGAGCCGGAAACCACCGATCCTGGTACGCACCCGCTCCCTGATCACACGCCGATGCGCGTTACGTGGTAACGGTGGCGTGGTGGCTGTCGTCGAGGCGGTAGCCGACGCCGTACACGGTGGTGATCTTCGGGCCCCGGCCGGCAAGGTGGACCCGCAGCCGCCGAACGTAGACGTCGACACAGCGTTCGTTGCGGTCAGCGGGTCCTTTCCACGCTTGTTGCATCAGCTGCAGGCGGGTGAACACCCGTCCGCTGTGGGTGGTGAGAAACAGCAGCAGGTCGAACTCCTGCCGGGTCAGCCGCAGCGCGCGGCCGACCACATGGGCGGTGCGAGCGGTCGGGTTCACCACCAGTTCGGGTACCGAAGCCGGTGCCGATGCGGTCTGCGGCTGGTCGGTGCCGGCGGCGTCACGTGGTTCATCGGCCTGGTCGCCGGAGCTCTGTCGCAGCCAGTCCTGCAAGACGGTCGCCCAGGCGGGGAGGTGATCGAGATCCGGCAGCATCACCGTCACGGTGACCTGTGCCGGCTCCGCCGGTGGCGTCAGCTCCGGGCCAGCAGTCAAGGGGTGGTCGGCCAGTGTCCGCATCAGGTCTCCCTGGTTTAGTCCATGCCGTTCCCCCGTGCGATCCGTTGGAACGGATCGAACCCGGATGGATCCTCCACTTTCACTACACGAGGAGACACCCTACGTAACTTTGCGACAACTTTCAGCACTGGGCGGCATGCTGCTCCCACGCCCGCAGAACTCAGGCAGTCGCACGGGTGCTCGGTCCCTCCGCGAAGTGGACCGTATATCCACTGGTAGAAGCCCTCGGCGCGACTGCGCTGACGGGCCCGTAACCCGGATCGGCTCGGGGCCTCTTTCGGCTTTTTCGGTGGGGAGGCAGCGATCATGGGACAGCTGAAAAGTCAGGCTTCACCGCGCCGACGGCTCGGCCGGTTACAACTACTCTCGGGACAATTCTACAGATTTGCCTGAAGCTGCCGACCGTGCCGGTATGGGGAGTCTGCGTCGACGACCGTGGTGGCATTCGGCCGTCACGTCCGGAATCGCGGCAGCCGGTGTGCTGTGGTTCCTCTGGTGGTCGTCGACCGGGATCGGCTCGATGGCGGTGGCGTATCTGTTCATGCCGGCCGGCCTGCTCTCGGCGGTGCTGGCCATCCGGGCGATGGTGCGCGCCGTCGCGCCGGCGCCGGCCGGTCGACGGTTCTGGCTTCAGTTGTCCGCAGGCTGCCTGCTGCTGGCAGTCGGGTACGGGGTGTTGGCGGTCGCGGCGTTCCGCAGCCGCCCGGCCTTTCCGCCGATGCCGGCCGTTGCGACCGTCGGGGTCTGCGGTGGCGTGCTCGTCGCGATCTACGCCGTTGCCCGGGTCCCGCTGGGTGTCACCAGCGGGTACGAACGGGGACGGCAGTGGCTGGACCGGACCATTGCGTTTCTCGGGTGCACGGCGGTGCTGTTTCACTTCGGCCTCGTGCCGCTGGTCTACTCCCCGCGCCCCAGGGATCTGCCCCTGACCGCGATGATGATGCTGGCGTTCCTGCTGGCGGCGGCCAGCATCACCAAGGTCTCCCACATCAACGGCGGCCCTGTCGACCGGGTCGCCATCCGGCTGCTCGCCGGGACGGGCCTGGTCGCCGCCGTGGTGGCCATCCTCGTGGTCGACCGCGGCACGGACTGGCCGCTGCTGGCTCAGGCGCTGGTCCTGCCGTTCGTGCCGGTGCTGATCACGCTGGCGGCCCACCGGCAGCAGGTCTCCACGGCGGCGCCGCCACGGCGGTCGAATACCTGGCTGCCGTACCTGGCGGTCGCCGCGGTTCAGGTGACGATGACCGATGTGCTGCTGCGCCGGACCGGCGACCGGGGCCAGGTGGTGGCCGTCATGGCGACCCTCGTCATCGGGCTGGTCATGGCCCGGCAGTACCTGGTCATGCGAGAAAACGTCCGATTGCTGGGTGAACGGAAGGAGTCCGAGCGGCGGCTGCTCTACGAGGCGACCCACGACCCGCTGACCGGGCTGGCGAACCGGGCGCTGTTCCGCTCGTGGCTGGACACGGCTCTGCCATCCGGTGACACCACCGTGCTGCTGGCCGATCTCGACGACTTCAAGACCGTCAACGACTCCCTCGGCCACGATGTCGGTGACGAGTTGCTGGCGGCGTTCGCCCTGACCTTGCAGACCACGGTGGGTGACGACGGGCGGGCAGTGCGTCTCGGCGGTGATGAATTCGCGGTTTTGATCAATGGGCCCGCTGCGGTCGGCGACTCGGTGGCCCGGCGGCTCATGACCGCGTTCGACGCGCCGATCAGCGCGCACCGGCTGTTGGTTCACGCCAGCATCGGCATCGCCGGGGCGAAGCCCGGGACGACGGCGAGCGGTCTGCTGCGTGACGCCGACATCGCGCTGCACACCGCCAAACAACGCGGCAAGGGCAACTGGATCCGCTACACCGCCGACCTGCAGCAGCCGGTGTTCGCCGACGCGCAGCTGGGAGCCGACCTGCGCCGGGCCCTGGACGCCGACGAATTCCGGCTGCTCTACCAACCCGTCGTCGATCTTGCCGACCGCCGGATGATCGGGGTCGAAGCGCTCGTACGCTGGCATCACCCGCAGCGTGGCCTGGTGCCGCCACTGGACTTCATCACGACCGCCGAACGCACCGGGTTGATCGTGCCGCTGGGCCGCTGGGTCCTGCGGGAGACCTGCCGGCAGGCCGCCGCCTGGCTGGCCGAGTTCGGGCCCGATGCCCTGCAGAAGGTCGAACCCAATGTCTCGGTACGTCAACTGCACGACCCCGATTTCGTCGATGACGTCCGGGCCGCGCTGGCCGACAGCGGACTGCCCGCCGAGAAGCTGGTCCTGGAACTGACCGAATCGTCGGTCCTGCGCGGGCCTCGGGTGTCGCGGGTGCTCCACGAGGTCAACGAGCTCGGGGTGCGGTTGGCGCTGGACGACTTCGGCACGGGTGAGTCGTCGCTGAGTCTGCTGCGGTCCTTTCCCGTCGCGATGGTCAAGCTCGACAAGTCGTTCGTCGACGGCATCGAACTGGACGAGCCGGGTACCGCGCGGGCCGACGCCCGGCAGGCGGTGGCCCGCGCGGTCATGCAGCTGGCGGATGCCCTGGGGCTGGAGGCGGTCGCCGAGGGCATCGAGAACGAAGCGCAGGCGGTGCGGTTGCAGAGGCTCGGCTACACCGCCGGGCAGGGATACCACCTGGGCCGGCCGATGGAGGCCGCACAGATCACGGGCCTGCTGGTTCTGCAGCGGCAGGACGCGGCTGCCTGACCCGGCAACACCGCGGACCGCCTCGTCGGTGTCGGTCGCGCTCGTTGATCGAGCGGTGCACCGGTCTGGCCGCCGGGTGGACGACCGCGATCCGGTGAATCGGCCGCTTCGTGTTGGGACACCTACGGCTGACAGATTATTGTCGCCGGAAAAGCACACTACGACCGATTTGAGGTTTTTATGAGGATTGCCTGGGGATTGGCTCTCATCGGAGCCACCGCCGCTGCAGCTGTTGCTGCCGCTGGTCCGGTGTTCGCGGCGACGCCGTCGTCGAAGCCCGCCCGTACCCTGTCCAGCATGCAGGCGGCGGTGGACACCAAGGCCCAGCACATCGCCGCCAAGATGCAGACGGTGCAGGCAAAAGTCGCGAGCAAGCCGCACTTTGCGGCTTCGAAGACGATCCTGCTGGCTGACATCACCAAGACGGTGTCCGACACCGCGGCCTGGCGTAAGCAGGTCGACTCGGCGACCACGAAGGCCGGCGTCATCGCCGCCAACCCCGCTCACCAGGCGGTGAAGGAGGACCTGGCCAAGCTGCGCGCTGATCTGGCCGCGGCCAAGACAGCGAAGCCGGCACAGGAGTAAGACCGCCCGCCTGGGCGCTCGCCGGCGAGCATATTTCCGGAAGGCCGATCAGGTCCCCTTACGGCGAGCCGCGTCGTGTGCGTCGTGAACCCGGATGATGAACGGGTTCAAGGCGACGTCCGGCGCGGCTGACCCGGTCGAGGTGGTGACCGATGCCGCGGCGGTCCAGCAGGCCCGATGGCAGCTGCACCGACACCCGCACGGCGACGACCCGATCGACATCACCGTGAGCGGAACGCTGACCGTCACACCTGCCACTGCGAACCAGCCCCTGCGCCGATTCCTCACTGATCATCGCCTCCGCCGGGAAGTGTCCGGTTCCGGGGATGGTGAGGTCACGGTGCGGCGGCGCTCAACTGCACCGGAATCCGGCCGATGTGCCCGACGACGATCGGTGAGAGCGGAGCGGTGATGCAGCGAAGCACGACACTCGGCCGGCAGAGACCGCGTCCGCCGTGGGGCCTGATCGTGATAGCCGGCTGCTACCTGGTGCTCGCCGGCGCATTCCTGGCGACCCGGGGCAGCGCCGCCTTCTTCGCGACCGTGATTCCGGTGGGCTTCCTGTCCGGCAACATCATCGCTCTGGGTTTCGGTGTCCGCGCCGCCCGTCACCGGGGGTTGCCGGGCCGGTCGCGACGGGCATGGGCGCTGATCGCGGTGAGCTCGGCCGCCCTCATCCTGTCGATCGTCGGCTACGCCGCGACGGGCCAGGCCGGGAACACGGCCGTCGTGCCGTCGCTCGGTGATCTGGCGCACGCGCTCTTCCCCCCGGCGATGCTGGCCGGTCTGCTCACCTTCCCCACCACCGGCCGCAGCCGCCGGGAGGCGACGAAGAACCTGCTGGACGTGCTGACCGTGGTGGGCTGCGGGTTCATGATCCTCTGGTTCCTGGTCATCGGGCCCACGGTCGCCGCCGGTGGCCTGTCCGCCCTGCAGTTGGCCACCGCGATGGGCTACCCGCTCGGCGATCTGGCGTTGCTGCTGGGTGCCGTCATCGTGCTGGTGCGGGGCACCACAGCCGACCGCAAGCCGGTGTTGTTCCTGATCACCGCGCTGTCCTTCCTGATCGTCGGCGACGCCTATCTCGGTTACATCAAGAGCCACCCGCACGCCGGCGGCACCCCGACGTGGCAGCTGGGCTGCTGGCTGACCGCCTGGTACCTGATGGCCTTCGCCGCCGCCCTGCAGTGCCACCAGGCGAGCCGGCAGCATCTCGCCGAGCGCCAGGAGGAGCCGCTGCGGCGGGTGAGCTCCCTGCCGTACCTCGCGACCGGGGTGGCGTACCTGGTGCTGTTCTGGGCGGCCTGGCTGGCCGGTCTCTACCCGTGGGCCGGTCTGGTGGCCGGAGCCGCCCTGGTCACCGGGGCGGTCGCCGCCCGGCAGCTGGTGGCGCTCCGGGAGAACCACCAGCTGGTCGTGACGGACAATCTCACCGGCCTGGCGAACCGCAGACAGCTGCATGCCAGCCTGGCGCGCGCTCTGGAGCGCAGCCGCCGCCTGGACACCCCGATCGGTGTGCTGCAAATCGACATGAACGGCTTCAAGCAGATCAATGACACGCTCGGCCACGAGGCCGGCGACGCCATGCTGGTCGCGTTCGCCAAGGTCTTGAAGGACAGCGTTCTCGGGTCGGACACCGTGGCCCGGCTCGGCGGCGACGAGTTCGCGGTGGTGATGAACAACTGTGGCGGCAGTGCCGGCGCGGTCACGGTGGCCCAGCGGATCATCGATGCGATGGCCGAGCCGGTCATGATCGCCGGCCAGCCGCGCCGGCCGGGGGCCAGCATCGGGGTCGCCGTCATGGAAGCGACGGCGCTGCCGGACAGCAACGCCGAAGCGATCCGGAAGCTGCTGTACGACGCGGACCTCGCGATGTACGCCGCGAAACTGCAGAAGCCGGCGAACGCCTGGTCCCTGCACGTCCCGGACCCCGAGCCGAACCTGACGGCCTTCGCGGACCAGGGCAGCGACCTGAGGTGACCCCGGGATCCTGACGACCGGCCGGGACGACGGCCCCGTGCGCGAAGACCTCTGCCGCGATTCGCCGGTCACCATCGGGGTGGTCGGCGGCGGAAAACTCGTGAAGGCGACCGGCGACGGCCGTGTTCTGTCGTCGTAGCCTGGGCCGGTGACCGCACCAACGCGTCCACCCGCGCCCCGGGCCCTGCGCCCGGGACACCGCGTGGTGATCGACTGCGGCCTCGCCGCCTGCTACGGCCTGATCATCGGGGCCGTGGCGACTCACCCGGCCCGTTCCGGCGTCGCGTCGCTCGGCGCCGGCTCGCTCGGCGTGGTGGCGATCGTCCTCGGCCGGCGTCTTCCCTTGGTGGCGCTGGGGCTTCTGGCAACCGGGTGCTGGCTCAGCTCGGCCTTCCGGCCGGCCGCCGGCACCCTGGCCATGCTCGCCGCCGTTCCGATGCTGTTCCTGCTCTTCAGCTCCGCGCTCCGGGGCGGGCGCGTGGTCGTCGCCGGGAGTCTGCTGCTGGCGCTGGCCGGCGCCGCGGGCACCGCGCAGCCGCGGCCGGGCCTGCGCGGCGGGGTTCTGGTGTACGCGCTGCTCTTCTGCACGGCGTGGGCCGTCGGGCTCGCGGTGGGCCGGCAGCGGCGCTACGACAGGGAACTGGTGCGCTACCACGCCCTGCTCGGTGAGGTCGAGGCGGACCGGGCCCGGCGTGCGGCCGCCCGGGAGCGGATGCGGATCGCGCGGGAGCTGCACGACGTGGTGGCCCACAGCATGAGCGTGATCACGGTGCAGGCGGCTCTCGGCGAGCTCGTCATCGCCGAGCGGCCCGCCGAGGCCGGCGCCGCGCTCGGCGTCATCCAGCGCACCGGACGTGAGGCGCTCGCCGATCTGCGCCGGCTGCTCAAGGTGCTGCGCAGCGACGAGACGGACGACGGCGCGGTGGCTGTGTCGCCGATGCCGGGGCTCGCGGATCTGGACGGGCTCGTGGCCCGGACCGCGCAGGCAGGTGTCCGGGTCGAGGTGCGCGTCGAGGGCCCGATACGGACGCTGGCGCCCGGCGTGGACCTCTCGGCGTACCGGATCATTCAGGAGGCGCTGACGAACGTGGTCCGGCACGCCGGCACCGACGTGGCGCGGGTCGTCGTCCGGTACGGCCGGGACGACGTGGCCGTCGAGGTGATCGACGAGGGCGTCGGCGCGGCCGCGGCGGGCAACCCGGCCGGCGGGTTGGGGCTGGCCGGCATGCGGGAACGGGCGGCGGTGTACGGCGGCGAGTGCAGCGCTCAGCCGCTGCCCGGCCGGGGCTTCCGAGTCGTGGCCCGGCTGCCGCTGTCCGCCGGGGGCGGCGCGTGACGATCCGGGTCCTCGTCGCCGACGACCAGCATCTGATGCGGGCGGGACTGCGCGGGATCGTCGACGCCGCCGCCGGTCTGACCGTCGTGGCGGAGGCGGCGAACGGACTGCAGGCCGTGACCCTGGCCCGGCGCCACTGCCCGGACGTCGTGCTGATGGACATCCGGATGCCGGAGCTGGACGGGATCGAGGCCACGCGCGTCATCACCGGGGACACCCCCGCGCGGGTGCTGGTGCTGACCACCTTCGACCTCGACGAGTACGTGTACGCCGCGCTCCGGGCGGGTGCCAGCGGCTTCCTTCTCAAGGACACCGCGCCGGCTGACCTGCACACGGCCATCCGCGTGGTCGCGGCGGGCGACGCGCTGCTCGCTCCCGGTGTCACCCGCCGCCTCATCGCCGAGTTCGCGGCCCGGCCCGGCCCGGTGGCGCCGGGCGCCGGGGTCCCGCCCGGGTGGGCTGCGGTCACCGGCCGGGAACGACAGGTGCTGGCGCTGGTCGCTGAGGGCTTGTCCAACGCCGAGATCGGGGCCCGCCTGCACATCACGGCGGGCACCGCGAAGACACACGTCGGAAGCCTGCTGACCAAACTGGACGCCCGTGACCGCGTCCAGCTGGTCGTCCTGGCCTATCGCGGCGGCCTGGTGCCGCTGCGGTGACGGCGAAGCGCGGTCCGTCGGTCAGCCCTTGGCCCGCAGCAGGCCGATCGCCGCGTCCGCGAGGGCGGCCGCGTCGGTGATGGCGCCGGGTGTCGCGTGCTCGGGATCGGCGACGAAGGCGCCGGTGGTGACGGACACGGCCAGCCGGTATCGCGGGCAGTACAGTGCGGCGGCGCCCCAGAACCCGTTGTGCCACCAGCA
The DNA here is from genome assembly GCF_900119315.1 of Actinoplanes sp. SE50/110. Taxonomy (NCBI): domain Bacteria; kingdom Bacillati; phylum Actinomycetota; class Actinomycetes; order Micromonosporales; family Micromonosporaceae; genus Actinoplanes; species Actinoplanes sp. SE50/110. The sequence continues at coordinate 6,836,760 of NZ_LT827010.1, forward strand.
GGTGACGCCGTCGAGGGTGCGGGAGAAGATGCCCATGCCCGCCCGGTCACCCTCAGCGCCCGGCGTGACGGCCAGCATGGTGGCCAGCGAGGACCGGCTGATGACCCGGCCCTCCAGCAGCCCGCGGTAGAAACGGTCGAGATCCGCCAGGCTGGAGACCAGCCCGCCACCGCCGTACAGGTCGAAGGACGGGTCGGCGGAGTAGGCGTCCAGGGCGGTGCCGGAGGTGGGGTCGATGTAGTACTGGTGCTCGCGCCGGTCCGCAGCGTGGCCGGGGGCCGGCTCCAGCGTCTCGAACCAGGTCGCCGTCAGGCCGAGCCGGGAGAAGGGCAGCAGGTGGCGGTACGCGGTGGCCTGAGCCATGCCGGTGACGGACTCGATGATGCGGGCCAGGAGAACGTAGCCGGTGTCCGCGTAGTGGTAACGCTCGCCCGGGCGGCCGTACGGTGCGCCGTGGTCCATCGCCCATCGGATCTGCTCGGCCGGGGTCCAGTGGCGGTGCAGGTCGCTCAGCACGGCCTCCTGGTAGCCGGCGTCCTCGCCGTAGTCGTAGAGGCCGCTGGTGTGGGCGAGCAGGTGCCGCACCGTGATCAGGTCCGGGCGGTAGCCCCCGCGGCGCAGCAGCTGCGGATACGGGCGGGGCAGATACCTGGCGACGGGTGCGTCGAGGTCCAGCCGGTGCCGGTCGGCCAGAGCGAGGACGGCCGCCGCGGTGAAGGTCTTGGTGACCGAGGCGATCCGGAAGGTGACGTCGGTGCGCAGCGGGGTGCCGGCCGCCCGATCGTCGTGGCCGACCGCCGCCGTCCAGTGCAGGCCCGGCGCGTCGACCCGGGCGCCGATTCCCGGCACCAGTGGCGACTTGGCATATTGAGCGGCCAGCACGCTGTCCAGAGTGGCCTGGGCGGAGTGACCGGCCGGTGCGGCGGCGCCGGGCGTGCCGGCGAGCAGACTCGCGGTCAGCGCGACGACCGATGCGAGCAAAAGCAGACGCCGCTTCCCCTGATGTGATCTCACGTGTCCTCCTGATCGACGGGTTCGACGACAGCGTGTCGGTTGCCGGGCCCCGTCGTCATCGCCGCCGAGGACCAGGCGTCCCTCTGCCCGTAGGCATGGGGGCAGGGAGGAATGCGCCCGCAGGGATATACCGGAGGCAGCTGAGGTGATCCATGATTCTCGATGTGAAGGCTGTCGTGCGCGCTCATCCGGTCCTCTCCGCCGTGGTGGTGACGGTGCTGTGGCACGCGGCGCTCTACGCCGCGGTGCAAGTGCTGCCCCGCACCGTGCCGGAGCCGTCGGCCGACCTCGTCGCGACCGTCGCGAACCTCGTCGCGGCCGGGGTGCCCCTGGCCGCGGTGGCGCTGCTGCGCTGGTGGCGGCAGGCCGGCCTCGGCCGGCCGGTGACCCGTCGCCTCCGGCTGACGGTGCCGGTCCTGCTGGTGAACCTGACCTATGCCGCTCCCGGACTCACCGGCGGTGCGGCGCGGTACGCCGCCACCGCGTCGCTGTGCCTGGCCGTCGGGGTCAGCGAGGAGATGCTCAGCCGCGGGGTGGTGCAGCGCATGCTGTGGCCGCTCGGCCGGACCCGCGCCACGGTGGGCGTCGCTGTGCTGTTCGGCCTCGGCCACGCGCTGAGCGCGGTGTGGTTCAGCCGGCCCTGGGATGACTCGGTCGTCCAGGTGGTGACCACCACGGCATTCGGCTTCGCCTATGCCGCGCTGCGCTGGCACCTGGGTTCGATCTGGCCGTTGGTGGTGCTGCACGCCATGGACGACTTCTTCCAGTTGCGCAGCCCGGGGGCGGCGCCCCTGTGGTGGCAGGCCGCCGTGGTCCTGGTCTTCGTCGGCTACGGCGGTTGGTTGCTGAGGCAGCCCGGAAGCGCCACGCCGCCGGCGGCGAGCTGAACGCATCGCCATTCATGGACACCGGTGCAGGACCTGGTTGTCCGTCGTCGCCAAGGCGACCGGAACGGTGGGGCTCAGGGTTGCCCGGGCGGGGTCCGCTCCTGCCGGTACGCGTCGAGTCCGACCTGAACGACCCGGCGCAACCCGGGCAGGTTCACGGCCACCAGGTGACTGCCCGGCGCCGGCCTGCCGTCGTCCGGCCGGGCCAGGCCGAGCCCGGCCATCTGTTCCGCGCACTGCCGGACCCGGTCGCGCTGCCGCTGGTCCGGGCGCGTGTCCAGCCGAAGCACCCGCGTGCCGAAGTCGTCCAGGTCGACCCGGCCGTGCTCGGCCAGTTCGTACGCCAGCCGCCGCCCCACCGACCGCAACGCCTCCGGCAGGAAACCGTGCGCGGTCACATGCCAGGCGAGTCCGCCGGGGCACCGGTAGGTGGTGGCCGGGACCTGATGGGCCCGCTCGTCGGCGGCCGCGGCGGCCAGCGCGGCCGGCTCGTCGCGGTACCGCTTCTTGCCGCACCCGCAGTTGTATCGCCGTTGCGCCATCACCGGTCCCGGCTGACCAGGCGACGCAGCGCCGACCGGGCGACCGGCAGGTAACCGATCACCAGCGGAGCGGGTCCGTCCACGGTGAGCCCGGTCCGGGTGCCGCCGGCGACCGGCTCGACGGTGTGCCGCAGAACGAGCCGGACGCCGAGCATCGACACCGACCACGTCCAGCTGCGCACCGGACCGGCCGGGTCGACGCCGGTGATCCGGAATCCGGCCCGGAGCCCGACCGGCCCGTGCACGACGCCGCCGGTGTGCGGGCGGAGTGTCTCGGCGGGGTAATCCACCGACCGGATCTGCGGCGACCACTCCGGCCAGCGCTGCGGCCGTACGTAGCTGTCCCACACGTGGTCCGCGGCGCGCGGCCCGTACACCACCACGGTGCGGCGCACGGACAACCGATCCAGCACAGTCCCCCGCCTCTCTCCCGGCCCGGTGGCTCTGGTCATGACAGCGTCAGCAACCCCGGCAGCCGTGATCAGGCGGCTTCGTCGTTTCTGCAGCGCGGTCCCGGAAATCCTGCGCGTGGGACTCGCCCGGCGGCTGTCCGCGAACACGATTCCCTCCGAGCGGCGTCCTTTCGGCCCTCGCCGGATCCGTCCATCACGGTACGCGCCGACGGATCATCGGCACAGGTGGCGGTGTTCTGGCCGACGCTGATGGCAGGACACCGAACCAGGTACGCCAGGTCCTGCCCCATCCGATCCTCAAGAGGACGCCGCCCGGAGCTTCCCACCCCGGAAGCGACGACGCCGCATCGGATCAGCGGCGCGTGTCGGTGTAGTGCCGGATCGCCGCGCCGAGGAACTCGACCATCCGGGGGTGGTAGGAGGTGTGCCAGGTGCGCATGTCCTCATCCTCGGCGTAGAGCAGTGCCATCCCGAGGTAGGCGTCCATGCTGGGGGTGTAGAACCGGCTGACGACGGCGTGGTGCCGGGCGATCAGTTCCTGGACCGCCTCGTCCCGCGGCTGGGCGCCTGCGGTGATGGCGGCGGCGATCTCGCCGTACAGGTCGTGCCAGTCGCGATGGACCCGGTCCTTGTCGACGTGCGCCCAGTTGGCGGTCGCGGCGAGGCTGGCGGCCTGCTCCTCGGCGAGCGCGCGCCGGCAGCGGTCGGCATCCTCGGTGTCGATCGTGGAAATGCTCATCTGTGGTGTCATGCCCTGTCGTGAGGGGGTACGGACCCGCCGCCCGGCCGGTGGGCGCGAACGGCAGCGAACCGTCGCACGTCCACCCGGCCCCGGCAAGCGGTTTTCCGTACCCGGATCAATTCTTGCGGAAGTAGACGCCCACTGCGGCCGTCGCGCCGGCGCCGATCGCACCGACGGCCGCGTACGCCGCCGCAGGACCTCCGGCTGCGGACAAGACCATGATGGCCGCCACTGTGGCGCCACCCATCGATTCAGGACGCGGTGGTCCGGTCCTACGGCCGGGCCACCGGAATCTCCGGGATCGCGATCAATGGGTCTCCAAAGCTCCCAGATCCCGTTTGCCGGTGCGCGCCGCTCCGGTGGCGTCCACCGGCGCGACGGGGAAGCCCACCGCGGAGTTGATGGCGGGGCTGGCGCTCTCGAGTCGGAAGTCGCCGTTGGCCGGGTCGACGAACTGAGGGTCGCCGGTGCGCCGGTGCGGGTCGCTGACGGTGCTTGTGCCGACGATGAGGTTGGAGTCGAAAGTCACGTCGGTGACCGCCGATCGGGTGGCCGCGGTGACAGCGCCCCGGCTGACCAGGATGTTGTTGGTGACACGTACGTCGGTGGCCCGGATAACGCTCATGTTGTCCTGGATCGACGGCTGTGCGCCGTTGTGGTAGACGGTGTTGTTGACGACGTCGACGTGGGCGCTGCGGAAGACGTTGATCCCACGGGCGCCATTGTCATAGGACAGGTTGTTCTCCACCAAGGTGCGGCCTTGGTACGGAGTTTTGATCCTGGCGTCCCGGTTGTCGAACGAGTCGACGATGATGCCGCCGCCGTCTGTGATGGTCTTGAAGCCGCTGCAGCCACACTTCACGAACGAGGCATTGTCCCGCACCACGTTGCCGTGGACGACGAGCTTGGCGCCGGTGGTGCCGTCGCTGTTCCAGGCCTCGAAGAGGGAGATGCCGCTGCCGCCGAACGGCGACCAGTTGCTGTTGCCGAAGCTCAGATTATTCGTCACCTGGACGTAGTCGGAGTGCATGGCACTGATGCCGACGAGCGGGCAGCCGTAGACGGTGTTGCCGTGGATGCGCACGTGGTGTGGGTACGTCGACTCGCCGCCGCCGAACGGCTCGGACACGGCGATGCAGCTGGTGTTGATCATCGGGTCTTTCTCGTCGCCGTTGCGGGCCGCGTCTTTCTGTTTTGCGGTCAGCCGGTCCGTGGCACCGTGCACGGTGAGCCCGGTGACGATGATGTACCGGGCGTTCACGGCGACGCCTTGCCAGCCGGCGGCCTCGATCCGCGGATCGGCTCCCGGCGCACTCGCGTACGTGATCCATTTGTCCGGCGTGCCGGAGTGCCTGATGCCGAGAACGAACTGTCTTCCGGGGGCGGAGTAGGTTCCGTTGCCGATCACCACGGTGTCGCCCGGCCGGGTCATGTCGGCTGCTCGCTGCAGAGTGCGCAGGGCGGTGGCGGCGGTGAGACCCGACTGCTTGTCGTCGCCGGTGGCGCTGACGTACAGATGACGGCCGCCCTGGGTAGGTGCGAGAGTGCCGGCCGCCCACGTAGGTCCACCGATTCCCGCTCCGGCGGTGCGCCCGGCCGATCGCGCCGGCGCTCCGGTGCCCGCGGAGTCGATCACGGTGAGGGTGATCCGGATCGGGACCCCGGTGGTCCCCTTGCCGTCGGCGCGGCTGTACGGAGTGACCACCACGGTGTGCTTGCCGGCGGCGGGCGTCCACGGGAGGACGTCCTTACCGTTCTCGGCGTCCCCGCTGAGCAGGTATGGCTGGTGATTCTCGACCCTGGTGGTCCGGCCGTCGACCTGGAACCGAATACTGCCGACCTTCCCCACGGGATTCGCTTGAACACTCAGCTCGCGGGTGCCCAACGCCGCCAGGTCCACGGTCTCATCACCGCTCAGCGGCTTCCGGCCGGACACCGGTCGATTGCCGACGGCGTCGAGCAGGGTCAGATCGCGGATCGCCGGTTTGTCGTCGGCGAAGGCTCCGATACGGGCGGTGACGCCGACTGCCGCGACAGTGACCGCGGCGGAAACGGCGATGAGAAGTGTCCGGCGGCGGCGCGACCCGGCGGCGGGCCAGGCGACATGCAAGGACTGAGGCACGACTACTCCGAGGGATTGTTCGTTCACAGAATGCTCGCCAGGATTCGTTCGGCGGCTCCCCCAAACTAGCCACAGCACCTTTCTAATGCGAACCCGCATCAGTCATTTCAAGAAAACTTAAGGGTGAAAGAGCTCGATCTCCAGGTGCTGATGCCGCAGTAATATCGAATTGCTTATGAATCGACGTTTGCGATTTTCTACGAAAAATATTCCGCTCCGGATTTCGTGTTACGCCGACCCGTTCGGTGAGGTCTCCGGAGATGCACGGCGCGCGACTGGCTCGCCGGGTCGCGTCGTGGTCCGCGTGCTCCTCGAGAGCGGGGCAGAAATTTCCTCGAATCCTGTTACCCCCGCTGACCCCCACGGGTCTCCGCCGCAAAGTCCAGTACCTCGTGCTGGCGGAAGGGAGAACTGTGATGCGACCGGATGGTGGCGAGCCCGAGCATGTCGCGCTGAACTGGGGCGATCTGATGGCCTTCCAGAGGCTCGCCGCGGAGCTCAACTTCACTCGCGCGGCAGCCCGCCTGAGCATCACCCAGCCGGCCCTGTCGGTACGGATACGTCGGCTGGAGCAGAGCGTCGGAGCTCGGCTGCTCGACCGCAGTACCCGGGTGGTGCGGTTGACGACGGCGGGTCGCTTGCTCAAAGCCTGGACCGATCACGCCGCCCGCAGCTGGACGGAGGTCCAGAAGATGATGGTGGACCCGCCGGAACCTGCTTCCGGTACCGCCACAGCGGTGAACCGGCTGCCCTGCCGTGCCGTATGAAAGATCATCAACACGATCGGTCAGTCCCGGGCAGGGCGACGACAGCACGGCGACGACGGGATGGCTCATGGTCAGGTTGGCCCGCACATGCCGCCGACGGCACGGTGACGATTCCACCCGGTCGTTCTGAAGGGAGTACGCCGTTGACCCCGCCAAGCGTCGCCGCTGATCTGATCCTGGCGGCACGGGGTGGCGACCAGTCGGCGCTCGACCGGCTGATACGTGATCATCTGGGCCTGGTCTTCAACATCGCCGCCCGTACGCTCCCCCGGGCTGATGCCGATGACGTCACCCAGGAGACCATGATCCGAGCGGTGGCCGGCCTGCCCGGTCTGCGCGACCCCAACAGCTTCCGGTCCTGGCTGGTAGCCATCGCGGTACGCGAGACCCGGCGTCGCGGCAATCGGCTCGGCGCCGATCAGCAGCGGATCACCTTCGCCGACACCGATGACCTGGTCGCCGTCGAGGCCGGCGTCGAGGACCACGTGGTACACCGGGTGGACGTCGCCCGGCAGCGCCGCATGCTCACCGCCGCCACCTCCTGGCTCGACCCGGATGACCGGGAACTGCTGGGCCTGTGGTGGCTGACGCAGGTCGGCACGATGTCGAGCGCTGAGATGGCCTCAGCGCTGGGCATCTCCGCGGCCCATGCCCGCGTCCGGCTGCAACGATTGCGTACCCGGCTGCATGCCGGCCGCCTGATCGCCGAGGCGGTCGCCGCGCTGGACACACCGCACAAGTGCGACGATTTGCGGGCCCTCGTCAAGGGTTGGGACGGCAGCCCTGCGCCTGTCTGGCGCAAACGGCTGACCAGGCACGTCGACGATTGTGCTCGGTGTGGCGCGCCCTTCCCGGCCTTGTTGCCGCCGGAGCGGCTGCTGCTCACCGTGCCGTTGCTGGTGCCGCCCGAGCGCCTGTTCGACACGATCGTCGCCGGTCACGAGATGGTGCCGTCCTCGGCTGACGGGCCGCAGCACCGCGGACGCGGACGGCGCGGTGTCGTCGCCGCCGCGGCTGTACTCGCCGTCGCGCTGGCGGTGGGTCTGTTCGTCGTCGACCGTTCGCCGGCGCCCGTGGTCGTCACCGCACCGCCGCCGGCCACCTCGGCACCGGCCCACTCGGCCGGTCCCTCGCCGTCGCCGCCGGCCCCGACATCGACGGTGGCCATTGGCGCGGGTGCCGGTTCCGGTGGGCCCTCCTGGTCGGCGCGACAGCTGCCGCCCACCGACGGTGGCCGCTACCTCTACGTCTCGGGTCGGGGCGACGACGGCAACTCGGGTCGGACACGTGACGAGGCACTGCGGACGCTGCGCCGGGCCGGCGAGCTGACCGAGCCGGGTGACACGGTGCTGGTCGACGACGGCGAGTACAGCGACCCGGGCCGCAACAGCGTGGTGACGATCGAGCGCTCCGGTACGCCGGACCGGTGGATCACCTGGGCTGCGTTCCCCGGTGCCCACCCGGTGGTCCACGCCGCGCAGTGGCAGGGCATCTGGGTACACGCCTCCTACATCACCGTCGCCGGCCTCACGGTGACCGGGATGCGCGCGAAACTGAGTCCGCAACAGATCGCGGCGGCGAAGAACGGTGACGTCTCCGATCCGGCCGTGTCCAACAGTTGCATCGCGGTCACCGAGCAGGCCCGCGCGGATCCGCCCCGGCGGCCCACGCACGTGGTGGTATGGGGTAACACTCTCACCGACTGCACCCTGGCCGGGATCTCCGTGCAGTACGCCGACCATGTGACAGCGGCGTACAACGTGACCCGCCGTAACGGCTGGTACTCACCGTACGGCGGCAGCGGGATCTCGTTCTCGAACCTCTGGAACTCCGACGGCCGGACCGATGTGAAGATGGTCGTACGGGGAAACGTGAGTTCGGAAAATCAGAACCTCGTCCCATGCCTATGCAGCGGCACCACCCGCAAAATCACCGACGGCAACGGCATCATCATCGAGTCATTGACCAACGAGGACGTGCACGGCGCACCGCTGTTCCAAGCTCCTTACACCGGCCGGGTCCTGGTGGAGAACAACGTTTCCTACAACAACGGCGGACGCGGCATCAATGTCTTCAAGGGTGCCCACATAGACATCGTGAACAACACTCTCTACCACGACGCCACCCATCCGGCCATCACCACCGATCTTGCGATCACCCTCGCCGACGACGTTCGTGTGGTCAACAACATCGTGGTCGCGGGCCGGGGTGTCCCCGCCGCCGAGGTGTCCGGCTCCTCCCGGGTCTCGTTCGACCACAATCTGCTTGCCGGCAGTCGCTCCACCCCGCCGGATCCGAACCTGCTGACGTCGGCTCCGCATTTTCGGGATGCGGCGGACGGCGACTTCCGGCTGCGCGCGGGCGATCCGGCCATCGACAGCGGTACCGCGAAGGCTGCTCCCGGCATCGACGCGGACCGCATGCCTCGGACTCGACCAGTGGATCGCGGAGCGTACGAGGTGCGGTAGGCGGCCAGGTCGACCATGAACGGCGTTTCGACGACAGGGTGTCCTGCACAGCGCAGATCGGATTTGTGTTACGCGCCGCCGTCGGCAGGGTCCACTTGGCGACGGGCTGAGACACAGGCCCTGCTGGCGCTACAGAAGGGGCTTAACCGGTGGAACAACGAGCCGTAAGGGCGGCCGACGAGGCCACCCTCGCCGAGGCGGCGAAGCGTGGCGACCGTGCCGCGCTCAGCGAACTGATCCGCCGGTGCCTGCCCGTGGTGTATTCGGTCGTGCGCCGGCGAACCTCAGGGCCCGATGCGGACGACGTCGTGCAGGAGACGTTTCTCCGGGCCGTTCGCCACATCAGCTCCGTGCAGGACCCGGCCAGGTTCCGGTCCTGGGTTCTGGCCATCGCGGTACGCGAGAGCAACCGGCGCCATTGCATGCACAGCTGGGAGTTCGACCAGTCGGTGGACGAGGACATCGAGGGCGTCGCGGATACGGTTGACCAGGAGAGGCGGATCCTGGCCCGGATGGCACTGAGCGAACAGCGCCGCGAGATCGCCGAGGCGACCGGCTGGCTGGACTCTGACGATCGGGATCTGCTCGCTCTCTGGTGGTTGGAACTGGCAGGTGAGCTCGATCGCGAACAGCTTGCCGCGGCTGCCGAGCTCGCCCCTGGCCACCTGCGGGTCCGGCTGCAGCGGCTACGGGAACGCTTGGACCTGTCCCGTGCCATCATTCGTGTCCTTCGGCTCCAAGGCACCGCACACGGGTGCGCCGTATTGGCCGACGTGGCGGCCGGCTGGAACGGAACCGCAGCGCCGCTGTGGCGCAAGCGACTGGCCCGGCACCTTGATGAGTGTGAGGGCTGCGGTCGCGCCCGGCACGGTTTGGTGCCGGCCGACCGGCTGCTCAGTGGGGTTCCGTTGCTGGTAGCGCCGCCGGCCCTCGCCGACGCGGTCGGCACCGCGACGGCGCAGATGGCCGCTTCGAAGGCTTCCATCGGTGCCCGCCCCAAGCCGGGCCACGTGGGCAAGGTGCTTGCCGGTAAGCCCGCCGCCGTGGCGGCCGCCACGGCAACCATCCTGACATTGAGTTCGGTGTACGCGTACTCCCGGGCGCAGGCCCCCGCGCCCCGGGAGAGCACCACGTCGCAGACGGTCGTGGCAGCACCGACGACCAGCTTGGGCCCGTCGCCGGTCGGGTCGGTGTCCGCGCCACCCGTCAGCAGCCCCGCCGACTCGCCACTGACCCGCTATGTGTCCGCCAAGGCGCCGAACGGCGGGAACGGTTCCTTCGGCCGCCCCTTCAACTCCCTGTCCCAGGCCTGTGCCGCGGTGCCGGTGAACGGCACTCTGCGCCTCGCAGCAGGGGCTTACGACCTGGGTGACAAGACGTGTGACCTCGCCAAGGGGGCAAGCCTGATCGGTGCGGGGCAGAATGCCGGAGGATCGACGATCACCGGCAGCGCCCCGATTCTGATCCGGGTGCAGAATGCCACCGAGAGGACCAACCGGCAGCAGATCGCCCGGTTCGCGTTGCGCGGGGGCGTCTCGGCCACGCAACGCGGCCCGGCCGAAACGGGGCTATGGCTCAATCGCCTGTACGGTCTGGATGTCCATCACCTGACGGTCCAGAATTTTCGCGCCAACGGCATCAAGCTGGCGGACATCGTCGGGTCGAAGTTCCACGATCTGACCTTGAACAACAACGCCGAAGACCGGGGCAACGGTTGCTCCGGCAACTTCACGGTCGGCAACCTGACCGACACGACGATCACCAACCTGACAGCCAGGGACAACATCGGCTACGGCATCAAGGCGTCGCCCATCGACGACGGAGCCGGCAACACCAGCGGCGATCTGCGCAACAGTCGCGTCACGATGACCAACGTGGTGTGGGCCGACATCGACATCGCCGTCAGTCAAGCCCGGTGCGCCAAATGGAACACGCTCGGCGCGGAGTTCTGGAACGTCCGCTCGATCGGCACGAAAATGACCCGGCTACGCATCAACGCGCCGCTCTCCCTGGGACAGCTGGGATCATTCGACTCAACGTTCGAGGTCTCGAACTCCTTTTTCGACCTGCCCTGTGACAGCCGGCGCAACATGTACGCCGTCGAAGCCGGCATGAACGGTCTCTACTTCCACGACAACTACGTCTACTGCGGGCTGTACACCCTCTACAGCGAGGAAGGCCGCGACATCTCGCAACGCTTCCGGATCGAGAACAACGTCATCGACGGCGCCAGCGGGCCTGGCGTCTTCTGGATGCCACAGGGCATGGAGAATGCCACCTTCACCGGCAACACGGTCATCTCGAAGATTCGCATTTTCAACCTGGGCGATACGAGGAAGTCCTCGATCACCCTGCGGGACAACATCTTCCTCTCGCGCAGTGCCGCCCAGCGGCCGTCGCTCGGCCTTGACGGTCCGGGTCTCCAAGTGACCGCCGACCACAATCTCTTCACGAACGTCGGGCCGGTGGGTACCCGGGTGTCGACCGGCGACCCCTTCCCGAGCCGGGCCGACGTCCAACTTCCCCGCCGGGCGGCGGACCTGAGCCCGTACCGGGTGGCCGGGTCGGGAGTAGCCGCCCGAGCCGGAGTCGGGGGCCGGCCGGTCGGTGCGGACGTCCCCTTCGAGGTCGGTTGACGCCGGCGGACGCACGCCGGCCGGCTGATCGGTTCTGCCGTAGCGCGGCCGCCCCGGTGCCGGGCGCGGCGTCGCCGGCGTGACTGCCGGCACTTCGGTGATGACCGGGGAAGCGCTTCAGGCTGACCGGCAAACCCCGCCAGCGCTGCCGATCAGGCGTCGCCGGTCACGCCGAGCTCCTCGACCACGACGTCCAACGCAGCCGGCTCATGCGCGACGAGCCACGGTAGGACGACGTCCCAGGCGGCGAAGGACAGCGCCTCCGCGATCAATCGCCGCCGGGCCGGTGGCGACAGCTGATCTGCGATCGCCAGGAGAGCCTTGGCCCGTTCGGGCGGACGGTCGATGCTGCGGGCGACCGACAGCGCCCGGTCGACGTCGCCGACGGCGAACATCGCGGCCGAGAACGCCGCCAGCGCCTCGGACCGTTCCTCCGCAAATCGCACGCCGCGCGCTTCCGCCTCCGCGCGATCCGCCCGCTCCTTATCGTCCGGCACCTGCCCAGCGATCGTCGCCAGTGCCTTCGCGCGCTCATGGTCCTGCGGGATCGCCAAGCTGACCCGTTCGGCGAGTTCGACGTCGCCACGCTCGCAGGCCGGCCGCACGATCGGCGCCAGCGCCCCGGTCCGCTCGTTGAGATCGTCGAGACCGAGGGCCAGCGACTCCGCGAGTTCGACGCGTCCGGCCTCGGCCAAGGCCGCCGTGTAGTACGGCCGCTCCCTTCGCTCCGCCGCCTCGAACAGGTCGCGGATCTCTTGGTCACTGCTTCCCTGGATCGACACGCCGATACGGACCTCGACCGGCTCCGCAGCCTCCGGCTCGGCGATGACCTGCCCGCGTTGACCGTCGTTGCGCCGGGCGTAGGTGTACACGTCGGTGATCCACGAGTCGCCGTCCGGGTCCAGCGCGTTCGTCAGCGCCTGCGCCTCGGCGAACCGCTCGCACCGAACCAGTTCGCCGACAAGTCTCACCGCCACCAGTTCGCGGTCGTAGTCGTCCTGCGCATCGGACATGATGCCGCCGAGGATCTGTGCGACAAGCCGGCCGACATGCTCGTGTGAGCCCGTTTTCAGCAGGACGAGGGCGAGTTCGGCGAGCGCGACCGGCGAATCGAGGCCGGCGGCGGTGCGGACCGACTGCTCGATCTCGATGGCGATTTCGGCCGCCCGTTCGTGGTCGCCCGCGCGGGCGCGGGCGTATGCGACGACCGCCAAGGCGTTCGCGTTCGCCGCGAAGTCCGTGCCCGCCCGCGCGATGCGCTCGGCCCGTGACAACTCCCCGTGGTCCACGAGGGCACGGATCAGGATCATGTCAGCGTTCGCCCGGCGCAGACCACGCTCCGCGGCGACCACCGCGAGGCCCGCCGCCAGCTCCACCTCGCCGTTCGCCAACGCCTGTTCCGCGACCGCCTCAAGGGCACGCTCGAGTGCGGATCGATCAGGAAAATGGTGGTCCTCGCGGACCGACATCTCGTGCAGCGTCTGGACGCTCGCCTCGAGGTCCCGTGCCGCGATCCAGGCGCGCACGACGTGGAGTTGCGCCGTGACGCGATTCTCGTCCGGCGCTGACAGAGCGATGTCCCCCGCCGAGCGGGCGTAGTCCGCGGCAAGCTGAGCCTCGGCCGCGCGTACCCGGAACGCAAGTGCCGCACACCGGCTTGTCTCCGACGTGATCAGGGCTGATTTGGCCTCGGCTCGCTCGAGATCACCGACCAGCTCCGCCAGCATCACCGACTGCGCGAGCAACCACTGCGGCGGGTCTTCGAAGCCGTCCGGTCGCCAGTAATCGACGATCGCGCGGACGGCCGGCTCGTCGTCCATGGCCGCGGCGAGCTCCGCGACGCGAATCAGTACTTCACCGAAGCCGCGATCCAGGACTTCGATCCTGTCGATCGTCTCGAGCGCGCCGGCGAGGTCGCCGACTGCGGCGCGCACGACCGCGACGTGCCCGAACGCGAAACTGCGAACCTCCACGTCGGTCGTCACAGCCGCGGCGGCCCTCTCGGCGGCCGCCAACAGCCCCTCGGGCTGCTCGTCGCCTCCGCCCGTATGGGCCAGCATGGCCAAGCGGCAGAACGCTCCGGCGCGTGCGTACAGATGGGTCTCTGCCACGAGCTGCCGTGCCTCGTCGTAGTCGCCGTTCCGCGCGACCTCCTCCGCCAGCAGGGTCAGGGCCTCGTCCGCGCCGCGGTCGCTACGGAGGATCGCGCGGGCCAGCGCCTCGGCGCGGTTGCGGTTGCCGAGCGCCGCCCACACTGCTGGGAGCTCATCCGGCATCCGCTCGTTGCGGCGGAGCAGGCGGTCGCGGTGCACGGCCAGGCGCAGCAACGCACGCAGATCGGGATGGGCCTCCCGTCGCAGCAGCGCGGCGGCCGCAGCCAGCTCGGTCAAAGCGGCGTTGTCGCCGCCACTGACATCCCGCATCCGGTCGTGGCGCTCCGGATCGGTGGCCAACGCGACCAGTCTCGGCACATCCCCGGTGGTGGTCAGCATGCGAGGGTAGCCGCGCAGCAGGTATTCCGGGGTGCCTGCCGGCCACGGCGGGCGGCCGTCGGTGGTGGTGGTGGTGCGGTAGGTGTCGGCCCAGGCGTGCAGGCGGGCACGGTAGCCGGCCAGCCGGGGTTCGCCGAGGTAGGCGGTAGCGGCATGCTGCAGTTCCTCGTGGCCGAGCAGATACACCTCGGGTCCGCTGTCGGGATCCCATTCGGCGGTGCGGCGGGTGAAGGTCCGCCCGGCCACGGTGTGCAACACGTCCTCGATCTCGGCCAGCCCGGCGCCGGTCAACTCCCGCAGATCGGGCCCGGACAGGCCACCACGCGCCGCGGTGAGCAGGCCGAGCAGGTCCTGCTCGACTGCGGTGCCTTTGATCAGGCGTTTGAGTTCTGCCTGGCCGAGCCGCCGCAGATCGCGTGCATGCTGCGACGGGGACAGCCGGCGCACGATGCCGGGATCCCGCAGCGGGTGCCAGTCCGGCACGTCGTCGGGCACCGGCGGGTTCGGCCGCCCCGCCACGATCACCCGCATCCCCGCCGGCGGGTCGCCGGGCAATAGCCCGGCGATGCTGTGCGCGTGGACGCCGGCGGCGCTGCTGCGGTCCTCATCCAGGCCGTCGACCAGCAACACCAGGCGCACCCCCCGCGCGGTGCAGGCAGCGGCGGCCTGGTCGAGCAGATCCAGCAGCCACGCCTCCCGTAGCCCCTCGTCGGGCACGGTCGGCGGCTGCCGGCCGGTCAACCCGCCCATCTGCTCGGTCACCGCCGCAACGAACGCCTCCCGCGTGTCCTGCCCGGCCAGCCGGGCGGTGATGAAGAAGGCCACCACCTGCACCCGCGCACTGAGCTCATCCGGCGGATTGAGCACGAATGTCGACAACAACGCCGACTTGCCTGCCCACGCGTCCGCCTGCCACCACACATACGAACCCCGCCCAGGCTCCACGCAGAACCGGGCCAGTTCCGCCAACTCGGCTTCGCGGCCCTCCAACACCGGCGGCGCGATCCGGCGCAACTGCGCCAGATACGCCGACCGTGCTGTCACCAACGGGCCTGCCGCGGACAGGAACACGTTCACCGTCGTGGCCGTACCGACCCTGACCCCGCCCTGCTGACCATGCCCGAGCACTCCCGCTCCCGGCATGCTGCGCCACCCCGGCGCCCCGGTCAGGGCGCCACCGTCACCGAGCCCGGTCAGTGGCCGGACGGACCCGGCTGGGTAGGGTCCGGCCGCTCCCCGAGCCGATCACCGATGTTCACGGTGCCGGCCTGCCCGATCGCCGTCGCATCGTCGTACGCGGTCGCGGTCACGTCACCGATGAACACCGCCGACCCCGGCGCCGCCGAAATGTGCGTACCCGCCGCCCGGTCCGCCTGACGCAGCTGCTCCAACAGATCAGTCACCGTCTCGGCGAACGTCTCGTCCCGGCGCGCCGCCGCAGCCACCGCCAACTCGACCTGCTGCCGAGTCAACTCACTGACCTGCCCCGACTCACTCGCCGCTTCCTCGGCCAAATCCTCCTGCACCGGACCACCAAGCCGCGACAAGACAAGATCATGCAACCGGCCCGCGCCCGCGTCGATCGCCGCGTCCACCGTCTCATCCGCGCGGCCAGCAGCCTTACGAGCCTTGCGCACCGCCCACGCGATCACCATCCCGGCGACCACCGACGCCTCCACCACCGGCACGAGTCCTGCCACCTCCCCCGGGAGCCCACCAGTGTGGACACCGCCCACACCACCGTAACGCTCCACCCGTACGCCACCCTCGCCCGAGCGGACCGTACGCCCGCGGAAGGAGCCGCCGCCGGGTAGCCCGATTCGATGGACCGGCCGCCGTCTATCGGTGTGTATGGTGATCCACATCCATCGACCTGACACGCATTTGTGGAGGCTTGTCCATGACTTCGACCGATGAGAAGACCACACCGGTCGGCGGACGACAATCCAGTCTGTTTTGGCGCTATTGGACGGCATCAACGGTCAGTTCGGCCGGCGATGCGGTTACCGCGATGGCGTTGCCACTGGTCGCGGTGCAGGTGCTGCACGCTTCGACGTTCGAGATCAGCCTGATCACCGCCGCCAGCTTCATCGCCTGGATCGTGATCGGACTGCCCGCTGGTGTCATCGTGCATCGATTCCCGCTGCGCGGCACGCAGATCGCCATGGATGTCGCCCGGGCCGCCGCACTGCTATCCATCCCGCTCGCACATCTGGCCGGGATACTCACCCTGGCACAGGTCGTCGCGGTGGCCTTGGTGATCAGTTTTGCGGGCGTCATCTTCGATGTCGGCAACTCCACCTTCCTCCCGGCCATCGTGACCAAGGAGGAACTCACCTCCCGCAACAGCCTCACCTCCGGTTCCCAGGCGGTGACCCAGGTGGCCGGCCCGTCCCTCGGCGGCATCCTGGTGCAGCTTCTGGGTGCGGTGACCAGCTTGGTGGTCGACGTCATCAGCTACCTCGCGTCGGCGGTGCTCCTGGCGAGCCTGCCCCGCCCGCAGGCGGCAGCGCCCGTCACCCGCAACGCGTCCGCCGGGCGAATGATCAGGGACGGCTGGCGGTACGTCGTCCATCACGAGGTCGTCCGGCCATGCGTGGCCGCCGCCACGACGATCAACTTTGTCGCGGGCGGGTTGATGGCTCTCACCCCGGTGTTTCTGGTCCGGACGCTGGGGGCGCCGGTCGGTGTGGTGGGCCTGCTCTTCGCCGCGGAAGGGGTCGGCAGCCTGATCGGCGCCGCCGTGACGACCCGGCTGTCCAAGGTGCTCGGCAGTTCGCCGGCGATCCGGTGGGCCACTCTGGTCGGTGCCTGTTTCGCGCTCCTCCTGCCGCTTGCCACCGCCAAGTGGGGACTGGTGCTCTTCGCCGTCGGCAACATCGGATTCGCGATCGGGATCGTCGTCCTCAGCATCCTCACCCGGACCCATCGGCAGGCAACCACGCCGCCCGAGTTGCTGGCCCGGGTCATGGCGACGGTCCGTTTCATCTCCTGGGGTGCGGTCCCGGTCGGTGCGGTGACCGCGGGCGTGCTCGCCACCTCGTTCGGTAACCGGGAGGCGCTCTGGGTCATCGTGGGCGCGGCCTTCCTCACCCCGGCGGTGTTGTGGGGCAGTTCGCTGCGCGGAAAGCGTGACCTCGCCTAACCTGGTTTTGACGAGTTATTAGGATACGCACATGGATCTTCTCAAGCCAGTCGTGAAGCCGTATGAGTGGGGTTCGCGATACGCTGTCGCCGAGCTTCAGGGCCGGTCGACCCCGAGCCTGGGCCCGGAAGCGGAATTATGGATGGGTGCGCATCCCGGTGGTCCATCGGGCCTCGATCGCGACGGCGCGGTCACTGATTTGGAAAAGGTCGTGGCCGCCGACCCGGAAGGTGAGATCGGTGAGTCGGCGGTCAAACAATTCGGCCCCCGGCTGCCCTTCCTGCTCAAGGTGATCGCGGCGGAAAAGGCCCTGTCGATTCAGGTGCACCCGGACCGCCAGCAGGCCGAGGCCGGATTCCGGGAGGAGAATGAGAGGATCCTCGCCGGCGCGACGTCGACCCGCACCTATGTCGACGACTGGCCCAAACCCGAGATCGTCTACTCCCTGACGCCGTTCCAGGCACTGGCTGGTTTCCGGTCCGCGCCGGACGCCGCCGCCCTGCTCGATGAACTGGGCGTGCCCCAGCTCGCGCCGATCGCTGAGACGCTTCGGCAGAGCCCGGCCGGCGATGCCCGCAGCGATGCACTCGTGCGGATCCTCACCTGGCCGACTGAGGAGCGAGCCGCCCTGCTCGACGCGGTGGTGGCGGCTTTTGGGCGGGTCGCCGCGGGCGGCGGCCGATACGCGCCGGCGTGCGCGGCGATGGCGCAGGTGGCCGTGGACCATCCCGGCGACCTCGGTCTGGTCGCCGGGCTCCTGCTGGAGTACGTGGAGTTGCCGCCGGGTGCGGCCCTCTACATGCCGGCCGGCGGGGTGCACGCCTATCTCAAGGGTGTCGGCGTGGAAGTGCTGGCGAACTCCGACAATGTCCTACGCGCCGGGCTGACCGGTAAGCACATCGACGTGGCCGAGCTGGCCCGGATCGCCCAGCCCAGCGTGCCGATTCCGCAGGTTCAGGCGACCACGGTGAGTCCGGGCGTGACCGCGTACGACGTCCCGGCGCCGGAATTCCGCCTGTACGTGATCGAGCCGCGCGGCGGCCGGAGCGAGCCGTCCGCCATTGGCCCGCGCATCCTGCTGTGTCTCGAGGGCCGGGCGGTCGTGCGTGTCGCCGCCGGTGACTCCGTGGAGCTCCATCGCGGCGAGAGCTGCTTTGTGGCGGCCCGCGATGGTGCGGTCACCGTGACCGGTGACGCCCGGGTGGTCATGGCGAGCGTCGGATAACCGCTGTTCTGACAGATGAAGCCGTGGCGGCCATCGGGCCGCCACGGCTTCAGTCCATCTCGCCTACTTGTCGATCAGTCCGGAACGGAGCGCCAGCTCGCGAACCTCCTGCAGCCGGTCCGCGCCCATCAATACCTGCTTCACCGCGGCTGTGGTCTCGGTCGCCCGGCCGCCCTTCCAGATGAGCGACCCGTCCTGCGCCGTACGCAACGACTGTTCCTTGAGCCGTGGCCCCTGCACCACCAAGGAAAACGTATTTGTCGCCGACGTCACTGAATGCACCATGTGCTGATCGATCGCATAGGAGCAGCCTTCGGTCTCCGTACGGATCGTGCTGGGCGTCAGCGTGGTCACCCCGGATTCCACCTGCTGCCTGACATACGATTCAGGACCGTAAAGGCGATGAATGTACTTGCCTTTCAACACTTTCGTGTGAAAGGGCCAACGGTGACTGTGCGGAAAATGGGTACCCTGGTCGAAACGATGCAAACGAATGCGAACCATGCTGTCCGGGTCGTCGAACAACACAATGCGGTCGCCCCACCATTGACATTCTGACATGGTCAGCAGATCTTTGTCGCCGAGCGCATTGTCGATCAGTTCGCGTAACGCGCCCGGAGTCGTGACGACATCGGTGACCTGACCGGCAACCCGTTCGGCAACCTCGATCCGTGACCAGTCAAGTCTCTGCAGGCGGTCAAGAACGCGGTCCATCCAACACTCCTCAATGTCAGGCGACGGTAACGGCGTAGCCGGCCAGGACCCGGCGGGCCGCCACCGCGACATCGTGCGCGGTCAGCGTTTCCGGGGTTGGCGCCGCAGCAGCGCCCGGCTGGTCCAGCTCGGCGGCGGCCCGATGAATCAGGCGGGTGAGTTCGCGGACGTGGTCCGGCCGGGGAGCCCATGCGGCCCGGCGCGCCGCCTCGAAGGCGGATTCGGACAGGCGCCGATCGATGATGACCTCGAAGGTCTCCCGAACGATCGACTCCAGCTCGGCGACCTGGCCGGCCGGGACTTCCAGCGCGACGTACCACCAGGGCGCATCGCCGGCAACGTAGGCACTGTGGAGCTGGCCGGTGATGCCGATGTCGGTCAACGTCCGCCGCAGCAGCGATGCCGGACCGGAGCCGAAGAGCTCGGCAAGCACGATCAACGCATCCGGCCGGACTCCTTCGGCGTCGACGCTGCGGGCGCCGAGCACCAGCCAGGTGGGAGTGTCGCCGGTCCCGGATCCCAGGTTCACGCCACCGACGGACACCGCCGCCCACCCCGGGGCCCGGCCGGGTCCGTGGCCGAACTGTCGCGGCTCGCCGAGAAGGCCGAGTGCCGCGGGGAGCGCGTCCAGCGCCACCGACGGACCAGAGGCCACGATCACGGGCCGGCGGGTCAGCATTTTCTGGTGCCGTTCAACCAGGGTTTCTAGATCGCAACACTGCCCAGCGTTGCCCGGGGCGGCCAGATTGTCGGGGAACAGCAGGCTCCGGAGCTGATTCACCGCCCGGTCCCGGGTGTCGTGCGGCTTCTTCGCAGCCGCGGCGCCGGCCGATCGGCAGGCCTCCGCGTCCCAGTCTGGTCGCAGCAGCGCGTCGGCAAAGCGGGGCAGCATCTCGGCTACCCGCTCCGGCGGTGTCCGGCACCACGCGGTCAGAAGTCCGTCAGCCAGCACGACACCGGATGACCCGTCCGCCCGGACCGCCCGGTGGAACGCGTCGGCCAGTTGCTGAGCGACCACCCGTTCCGCAAGATCGTCGCCCGCTACCGGAAACACGACGGCGACCAGCGCCTCGGACGCTGCGGTCGGCTCGAGAACGAGGGGAATGCCGTTCTCCAGGATCGCGCCCACCAGAACGGGCTGACTGTCGGTCATGTGCACCGCACCTCTTCGTGTCCCAGATCGGCCCGCGCGGCCAACAGCAGCTCTTCGATATCCGGTGCGCAGTCGCCACATCCGGTGTTGGCCCCGGTCGCCGCGCGAATCGCCTCAAGCGAACAGTGGCCCTGAGCCAGTGCCGCTTCGATCTCCTTCTCACTCACCTGCTGGCAGATGCAGATCAGCGGGTCGTCCATTTCGTTCATGCCGGCTCTCCCTCGGTCCGCAACGCGTCGAGGGCCAGGTCGAGGATTTCGGCCATCAGGTCCAGTTCGGCAGCGCCGAACACCAACGGCGGGTGGATGTTGATGACGTCGGGAGCCATTCCCGTGGAGGCCACCAGCAAGCCGTGCTGAGGGTGGACCGTTCCGCACAGTCGCCGGAGGTCGGCGGCATGGGGTCCGGTGAGCACGATTCGCGCGGTCGCGCCGAGGGCGTCCACCTGATCGATCGCCCACGGGTGCCGCTTCGCCAGTTCCTCGAGGCGGCCGCGCATGGCCAATTCCAGGTTCGCGACGTCGTGCTCGACCTCGGCCCACGCCTCCCAGCGGTCGAGCATGGTGTCGACCACCGCGAGCGCATGCGGGATGCCGACATAGGTGGACGAGTGGCTTCCCGGCGGGTAGTGGGCCGCGTCTGCCAGCGGCTCGCGAGCCCACACCGCACTCAGTGCCGCCGCGCCGTTGGTCAGTCCCTTGCTGGTGACCACGATGTCCGGCTCGATGCCGGCCAGCTGAAAGCCCCAGCGTGGCCCGACCCGGTGCATGCCGGTGAAGATCTCGTCAGCGATGACCAAGGCACCCTGGCTCCGGGCGTGCTCGGCGGCGGCTCGCAGCAGGACGGGATCCGGCTGGACCATGCCACCGACATTCTGGACCGCCTCGAAGATGAACGCCGAGGCCTTCCGCCGGAAGCCTGGTCCGCCCACGCCGGACAGCTCCGATCCCCATCGCGAGACCGCCGTGATGCACCCGGGCGTGCAGGAGTCTGCCGTGATGTTGTGCGGACAGCTCCGGCAGTCCGGACTCGGCAGCCGGACGACTTCCAGCCCCCAGGCCGCCAGCAACTCACGATAGCGCGGGCTGGAGCTGAGCATGCTGGTCACACCGGAGCGGCCGTGGAACGCTCCTTCGAAGACGATGACCGTGCCGGGTCCCCGGGAGCTGAAGGCGATCCGCAGCGCGGTCTCCATGCCCTGAGCCCCACCAAGGTCCAGCTCAACGCGTCCGGGTGCACCGATGACCTCGGAGAACAGCCGCTCCAGGCGGCTCAGGACACGCACTCGCAGCGACGACTCGCAGAATGACGGCAGGGCCGGCAACTCGGCGCAGCGCAGCAACGCCTCAGCCAACAGGGACTTGTCATATCCCCAGGCAGCGGTGCCGTTCGCGGCCTCCGCGTCGAGGTATCGGCGGCCGTCTTCAGCCTCCAGGAAGCAGCCGGCCGCGCCGACGAATCGGGGCACCACCGCCGACCGATAGATCAGATTCCCGGTGCCCACAAATGGCGGTACCGGCACGGTCGCATTCAGCTGGGGCATCTCGCACTCCTCGGCATGTCGACCGGCCGGTGGCCGGTGATGGCGGCCCACCGTGCTGGCAGAGGGGTGTCCAGCAGCGCGGCGACATCGGGCTCGTTGCACTCGATCCAGCCGGTCAGCACGGTCAACACGTCCCATCGGCCGGTGCCGGAGGGCAGCGGCGTGCGACGAAGCTCAGCCAGCCACAGGTCGACCTCGTCCACGCGTGCGTGATCGAGCGCCAGCTCCGACCATCGATCCTGACCGGCGGCGAGCCGGCGCAGCGCGGCCGGCAGATCGAGGTCGTGAGCCGGAATTTCGGTCGTCACCTGGTTCAGCAGCGCACGCATCGACGCTGCCGGATTCGCCGAGGCGAGTACGGCCGCAGGGTCCCGCAGTGCGTCCCGGCACCAGTCCCAGCCTGCCTGGTAGGAGAAGAGCTGTAGTTCCCGCACCACGTCGGCCGGCTCATCGGCGGTGTGCATGAAGTTGAACAGGCCGTTGACCCGGCCGATCCGGGTACGCAGGTCGCCCTCACGGGCGGCACGCGGTTCCGCCGACCCCTTCGCCGCCGTCAGGCGCACACTGGCCGGCAGGTCCGCGGAACTGGTGTCGTACAGCAGAACGAGCAACGACGGGCCGGAGCCCAGGAGGTGGTCGACGACCGCGATCCGCTGGGCCGATGCCGCGTTGAACTGGTAACGCCAGATCTCCCGGGTGAGCAGGGGATCGAAGCGGACGGTCGTCGCCGCGACCGCCGCCCAACCACGCTCCCGCAGAATGCCGAGTACCTGCTCACCACGACGGCCGGCGATGGCGTCGGGCTTGAGCACGACGAACGTGACGTCGTGGTGGCGCTCCGGGCGGGCATGCCGCTCGAAGGACCACAGCCCCTCCCGGAAGTAGGTGTCGTGGCGGTATGCCGCATCCTTCGCCGCATCGACGGTCAGCCGTTGGAGGGCCGTGGCGGGCACCGCAGACCGCCGAACCGTCTCGGTCGCCGGGTGGCTCATAGCCCGAATCTCCTTCCGCCCAGCGGCGTGGGCGTTCCATCGATGAGCACCACCGGGCTGCCGTCCCGGTGCGTCGCGGCCGTGTCGATCGCCAGGCGCTTTTCTGCGATGGCCCGTACGGTCCAGCGCAGCGCCACCTGATCGCTCGCCGCTTTCTGCCGCATCTCCTGCTCGTGCGCCTCGGCCGCCGTGGGACGACGATCTTCCACGGGTACCGACGGCCCGAGGCAGAGCACGGCGCCGCCGTCGCGGGTGCCGTCGACCAGGAAGCACGAGGTACGCGTCGACCGATGTCCGAGTTTCATGGCCAGGCGCACCGGGTCCTTGCCGATCAACAACCGCTCGCCGGCGGAGCCGAGCAGACTCAGATCCCCGGGATGCTGATTGATCATGCGGCCGGCGAAACGCTGAAGCAGATCGCCCTCGATCCATCGGTGGTAAGCCAGGACGATCAGGTCCAGGCGTCCGTGGACGGCCTCCCATGCGCCGATGCGTGCGTTCAGCCGGTCATGCCACTCCCGTGCGCGAGTGCGGTACCGCGCACGGTCCGCGTCGGTGCTCGCCTGGGAGGACAGCCCACAGTAGTCGTCGAAGTCGCCGGGCCACGCCGGTACTCCGGCGCTGCGGGCAACGTCGATGGCGGGCACCCCTGGCGCGTGTGATGCGACCAGCGCCACCTCGTACGTATCCGGGTCAGCCGCCGCCATGTCCAGCAAGGTGCGCAGATTGGCGCCGGTCGCCGAGACCAGCACCCCGATCCGGAGCGGAGTCGTCGCCTGATCCAACCCGACCGTACGAACCGTCACGGCATCGGTCACCGCGGATTCCCTGTCGACAACTCGGCGCCGGTCAGCAAGGCCATGGTCACATCGCTACCGCCTCGCTGCGGGTTGACCAGGTGCATGTGCCGGGCCCCCGCGACCAGGTGGTGGGTCACCGGCAGACCGTCGTGCCGCCACCGGGCGACCTGACGGTCCATCAGCGCGGACGGGACCGCTTGATCGTTCTCGGCCTGAACGACCACCAGTTCCGTGACGTCGGCGGATCCGATCACCGGAACCGCCTCGACGGTACGGCCGCCGACAGCATGATGCTTCGCCAAAAAGTGGCCGATCGCGCCGTCGCCCACCTCCAGTTCGGCAGCCGACTCCAGATCGGTCACCGGAGCGAGCAGCACGACCCGGCGCTTTCCGGCTCGTCCGGCCAACGCGCTCAGGGCGAGGTGCCCGCCGGCGGAGTGGCCGGTCACGACGGCGTCCCGCCACCGCTCGTCGCTCCCCTCGAGCGCGGCCATGGCCGCGACGCAATCCTGCACGGAGGCCGGGAACGCGCCGCCGTCCCACACCGGGCGGTACTCCAGGACCGCCACGCCGCATCCGCGGGCGACCAGAGCACACGCGAGTGGCTCCAGGTCGAGCGCGGTGCGGTCGTGCCGCCAGAAACCACCGTGGATCAGTACCGCCCGGCAGCGCGGTGCGCTGTCACCCGGTTCGTAGATGTCGATGCGCTGCCACGACGAGTCGCCGTAGCGGAGAACCTTCTGAGTGATGCTCACAGCACGCCGAACGCCTTCAGCCGAGTGACCCAGTGCTCGAAACGCTCGTCCGACATCTGAACCTCGGCCCGCCGCTCCGCCGTTTCGTCGGCGGCCCCCTCACGCCACCAGACGTGACCGTCCGAGCGCCGGATCATGAAAGCGCGGCGCTTCTGAGCCGGACTTTGGATCATCAGCGAGATGGTCTCGGGCTCGGTGATCGTGGTGTGCAGCTGATCATGGTGCAGCGTGATGCAGCGGCCCGCCGGCTCCTCACGGATGAAGTGCGGCCAGAACCGGTCGACGTCCGCGGTGTCGTCCAACGGTTGGTCGGTCGCGTACAGCGTGTGCTGGTAGGCCCCGCGCAGGATGTATGCGGTGAAGCTGTACCGGTGATTGTGCACCCGTTCGTACTGATTGGTATTCGCCAGCCGCAACCGGATCCGCAGACCCTTCTCCGGATCGTCCCAGATCACAATCTTGTCGTCGAGGGCGTGGCATTCACACTTCTTACGCAGCTCCGGCGTCCGGCGGACCCGGTCGACGAGGGCGCCCAGCATCTCCCGGTCGTCGCCGAGACGACGCGCGATCCGCTCGGTCACCTCAGCCGCGGCCTCGATGTCATCCCACCGCACGGTCGGCAGCGACGCCATGAATTCCACGGCGGCCCGCTCCTGCGCACTGATCACCGCACCACTCGTCATCGTTTCGGTCATCAGAGCACCTCCATGGCTCGCAGCCGGCCGGTCAGGTCATCGAAGTACTGCTTGCTGATCCGTTTACTTCCCCGGCGCGACGCCTTCTCCTGGTCTTCGCCGAACCGCCACCACACCCGGCCGGTCTCCCGTTCGGTGATCAGCGAGCGTTCCTTCTCCGCCGGACCCCGGAGGAACAGCGACACCGTCTTCGGGGTGGTGTAGGTGGTGTGGATCTCGCTGTGGTGCAGGGTGTAGCAGTTGCCGGCCCGCTCAGTCGTCACGAAGCGCGGGACCACACGCAGGTCGGACTCGCGCGCGTCGAAGTCGTCCTGAACGTCGTTCGGCACGTCTCCCAGGTTGCCCACCAACTCGTGACGCACGTGCCGGTAGTTGCCTCGCAGAATCAGCGAGGTGAAGGAGAATCGGTGGTCGTGCGGCCGGTCCCGGTGGTCCTCGGTCGAGACGTGGACCCGGATGCGGAACCCGCGGTCCAGCGCATCGTAGATCACCAACTTGTCGAGCAGCCGATGGTGCTCGCACTTGTCGAAGAGGTCTTCCTCCTCCCGAGCCCGGGCCAGCAGCTCCTCAAGCGCGTTCTTGTCCTCGGCCAGGGCGGTGAGGATCTCCTTGGTCTGCTGCCGCGCCTTGGGCAGGTCGGACCAGTCCACTGTCAGGCGATTCAGCGCGTCCAACATCCGTCGTTCCTCCGCGTTTCGTCAATGGCAGGCACAGCGGCGCGACAGCCCCGCATGCCGAATTCCTTGTCGTGGTCAGAGCTCACTGCGAATCGACGCTGAGGGCGGCCAGGTCGGTCCGCACGCCGGTGCCGAACGCCCGGTGCGCGGTCGACGTGGCGAGCTGCCAAAGATCGGCGTCGCTGATGCCGTTGACCTGCGCGTTACGCATCTGCTTGGCGAGCGGCTGGGAACCCGCGGCGACAATACCGCCGTCCTGGTACCACAGTCCGTTCTCCTCGGTCTGATGCAGAGCCTGGCCGCCGATGCGAGCCGAGTCGCAGCGATCGGTCATCATCATCGCGTTGGAGTAACCCATCAGTTCGACCGCGCGGGTGGCGATCGCCAGATCGACGTGCTCGCCATCGAAATTGATACAGGCCGACAGCCGACCCGCGGCCGCTTCCCGCATGATCACCGCGGGAACCGGGCCGGCGATCTCGCCCATGTCCGCCAAAGTCCAGTTCGGCAGGTCGTACGCGGCGAGCGTACTGTCTCTGACTTTGCGGGCCGCCGAGGTCCGGAAAGCGTGCCGGATGCGCAACGGCATGTCGTTGAAGAGGTGATCGGTGACCACCCGGGCCCCCTGCCCGGTCCACTCGCTCTGCCAGGCCATTTCCACGATGTCATGTACCAATTCGGCGCTGGCCAGCTCGTCGGCCCGGGTGAAGTGTCCCAGTGCGGGACGAACTCCGTGCTCCATGAGCAGGGGGACGATCCAGTCCAGGCGCGGGTGCCGATCGTCGAGAGCCTCGTAGAGACCGGAGGCCGCGGTGAAGGCATCGGGCGACACGACGGTGTAGACGAGGCCTAGCGAGCCCAGCTTCGCCAGCCGCTCCCACTCGTGCCGGGTCGGCGCCCACACCGTGGCCTTCGGCGTGCCACCGTGGCTGGCCAGCAGCGGGCCTTCCAGAGCGACCCCCGCGACATGGGGCAACCGACCGGCCCGGCGCAACGCGTGATAGCGGTGCATGAACTGCTCGAAGTCGGTCAACCGGTCCCGGTGCAGGTAAAGCGTCGGGATGCTCAGCACGCCCTCCTCGGCGCACTGGCGGTCTAGCTCTTCGAGGTCAAGTGTGGCGAACTCGGAGAAATCCACCCGGCCGAAACCGTGGCAGTGCACTTCGATCGGAAGTGCTAGCTGGTCGGTGTACGTGTTCAATGTCAGCCTTTCACTGCTGCCGCCGCAGGGCCTGTCACCCGGGCTGCGACGGGTTCAAGATGCCATCCCGTAACGGTGCAATTCGTCCGCGGCAAGCGGGTCGTCGAATGCCCCGAGAGACTCGAAGTAACGGACGGTTTGTCGTGAGGTCGCCGCTACGTGCTCTCGGACGACATCCGGCGTGTAGGTTTCATCGACGACACACTCGGCCTCCTCCGCGGTGAGCCCGTAGCCGACCATCTCTGCCCGCAGCGCCGGCACATCCGGTCTGAGGAAGATGTCGATCAGCCGGGGCACCAGCACGGCTGCCCGACGACGATCGTCGGATGACAGCTGGCCCCAGAGGAATCTCAGGAAAGCCGCGAAATAGGCGTGATGCCGGCCCTCATCGGCGGCGTGGTCCCGAACTGTGCCGCGGACCGCCGCGGAGACCCCGTCCCATTCCGGAACGTCCGCCAACGTTGCCGAGATGAGAGTCTCGGAAACGATGACGAACAAGAGCTCGGCAAGCGCTCGATCACGCTCGGGGAGTTCCGCTATCAGCTGTTTGAGCCGGACGATGAAGTACGGCTCATCCGGTAGCCGGGCGACCACGCCGGAACGCTGCTGAACCTGGCGCGCGAGGTCGACGGAGAAGAGCGTGTGGTAGGCCTCGTCGCAGTACATCTTGTAGGCGTCGAACCGCATCTCTTCGGGCAGGGTGACACCCACCGAGCCGGACGCGATGCCGAGGACCGTGCGGTTCACCACCGAATATTCCAAGCGTGCGGTGAAGTTCAGATATCGATACAGGTGCTGGATGAGCACCTCATCGAAGGTTTCCGGGGCCAGCCCCTTGATCAGGGGATGGCGGGTCACCGGTACGAGTTCGGCCGGGAAGTACGGCCGGATGGCCCCCTCGGTGAGGAGACGACGCGGTGCCTGACGGACGCTCGCGCGCTCGTGCCAGTTGCGAAACGGACTGCGATATTCGGGCTCGTTGCCGACCGCCTGCTGTGCGGTCTGTAGCAGCAGTTCTTTGGGGCAGTACGACAGCGCGGCACAGCCGATGAACAGGCCAACGGTTCCACACATACGAGCCTCCTGAACGCTAACCCCGATGGACGCATGACGATCTGGCGCGATGACCACCCCTCACACGGAATGCACCATGTCGTTCTGGGCCAACTGGCTGAGTAGTTCGAGGCTGTCGGCGACGGCTTCGGCCACGTCGACGTCGTACTCGGCGGCTACCTTCGCACCGATCGCTTCCACCGACGACTCGCCGTCGACCTGCCGGAAGATGAACTCGGCGATCTCGTCCAGCTCGAAGGCCAGCGAGGCGTTGGCGACGAACAGCTTGCCGCGGAATTTCCGAAACCGGGCGCCGGAGGCACGCTGGACAACGGACTGGGCGGTGAGGGTGCCGGCGGTAGCCATCAGATCTCGATCTCCACGGAAAGGTCTTTGCACAGGTGGGCGACCCGCGCGGCCCATGCCGCCGGGTCCTGCTCGTCGAAGTCGGCCATGGTCTCGACCGCCCAGTACCGCTCGAACGGGAGAACGGGCAGGCCGGCGTCGCGCATCCGGCGGGCGCGCCACTTCGGTGACCGCGATGCGAAGTCGTTGTTGCTCTCCAGTAGGGCATCAACGATGTGCCCGAACGCCTTGCGGGCCGCCAGCACGGCGCTGTGCGCGTCACCCGCGGCCAGCATCCCGAAAACGTCCTCCACATTGCCGTCGGCCTCGGCAAGCGAGCGGGTGGTCATGAACGCCTTGTATGCCGACTCCGCGAGCTGCGCGCGGCGGCGTTCGAGCCAGTCCGCGCCGAGCAGCGGCACCGCGGTGGGGAAGCGGCCCAACAGCAGTTCCTCGGGATCGGTCAGCACCTTCAGCGAGGAGATCCCGGCGTCGAACTGTTGCCAACTCGCCTTGGCCAACATCTGGTCGATCTGTCCGTCGAGCCAGTAGGCGATCTCCCACCGACGCTCCCCCACCTGGAGTTCCAGCGCCTGAACCGCATTGGGTTCCAGCGGCACCGGAACACTTCGGGCGCCCTGCACCGACCACGGCCGCGCGGTGATCGCGATGAAGTCGAAGTCGCTGCCCGGATTTGCCCAGCCGCGGGCGATCGAGCCCACCGCGAAAACAGCGAGGCAGTCGTCGGGCACCAGGGCACGAACCTTCATCTCGGCCAAGATGTGCTCGCGATCGATGATCATGTCCAGCCCCTGTCGTCGTTCTCCCGCTGAAGCTCCAGGATCACGTTGGGAATGTTGTTGAGAATGTGCGCGAGGAGCGCCGGATAGATCGACCCGGACGCCACTGTCAAACCGAGGAGCAGCACTCCCGCGGCAATCTCCACCATGGTTGAGCGGATCGTGCCGCGCCGGTTCGTGCCGGGCTGAATGTGGTGCCTCGCGACGAACGCGATCGCACCCAGCAGGCCGACGGGCGCGGCTGGGCTGACCAGCAACGCCGGCACCCGGAACACCGCCTCCTCACCCACCGCGCAGACCGTGGTGGCGAACGCGCGCGCCGCGCCGTGTGCCCGCGGCGTCGGGCCGAAGACGAAGGCCAACTCTCCGGACAGCAGTGACGGCAGACGCAGGTCACTGAGGGCGATGAGTCCGGCCGCCACCGCAACGGCGGCCCCGAACCACCACCAGTCGGCTCCTGCGGTCAGCCAGGCCGGCCGGGTGACGACCGTCATGGTGACCGCCACGATCGGGGCGAGGAGACCGCACAGCGTCTCCGCCCAGAAGCTCACACCACTGCGCATGGTGCGCGGTACCCGCCACGGCAGACACATCAGCAGAGCCTCGACGATCACGACGATGGCCATCACTCTGGCCCAGTCGCCGCCGACGCTCCACAAGCCGACACTGAACGCCGCCACACAGGACATGGCGATGAGCCGCCGTGAGTCCAGCGTCCAACCCGGTCGATCGAATGAGGTGGCGTACGGCCGACGGACTCGACCAGCGCGCACGTTGGTGACGGTCATCCCACGACCTCGGCGGACAGCGTGAGCACACCGGACTCCAGACCTTCGACCACCAGGTCACGTGCGACGGCGAGGGTGATGCCGAGAGTCTCTCGGACCACACCCAGCGGTGTCTCCTCGCCCAGTGCACGGAGCAGAGCCGGCCAGTGCGGGTTGTCATCCTCGTCGATCACATACTCGATGGCGCCGTCGACGACTACGTACCAGGTCGCCGGGTCGTCGGGGGAATGCAGCAGCAGCGCCCCGTCCGCGAGACCGACAACCGTCTCGTCGTCGATGGCCGGGCGCTGAAGCACCGCCTCCTCGATCGAGCTCCGCTGCTCGTCCCAATCGTGGACGGTGATGCTCTCGGGCACCGCTGCGGTGACCGCCTCGGCGGGCCGGGCCGGAAGGCTGTGCGTCATCTGCTCCAGCAGACCAAGGTTCACCGCGTGCAGCAGAAACTCGACGTGGCCTGAGGCGGGATCCTGCTGCAGCCCGTGCAGAGCCGTCCGAATGTTGTCCGCGTCGAGGAATTGCCTGGCTCCGGCGCCGCTCAAGGCCTCGTCGAGCAGGACGCCACCGTTCTGCGCGAGCATCCGGACGAACGTCCGGTAGGTGTGCAGCACACCGTCGCCGTAGAAGAACGGAACCTTGGGCCGGTTGACGACGTCTTGCGGAAGCAGGCCCGCCATGGCGCGCCGCAAGATTTGTTTGTCCCAGACGAGCGCCGGGCGCAGTTGCTTCGGAACCGCGGCGACCAGTTCGACAAGCCGGTGATCGAGGAACGGGACCCGGGCCTCGATGCCGTTGCCCGCGGCCGTACGGTCCTCGTGCCAGCAGTTGTACTGCTGCACGTCCCGGTACTTCCATCGGAACAACATGTCGTAGGCGTCCCGGCCGGTTCCGCCGGCGGCGTCACGCAGGACGGACTCCCGGACCAGCGACCGGTCCGACTGCTCCCACCAGGTGCCCAGGTCGGGCCGGGTCCACTGGGCCGTACGCAGCTCCATCCGGCGGACGTTGGACTCGAAGTCGGTCCAGTCTCCTCCACCCGCGAAGGACACCGAGTATCCGCCGTTGAACTCGTCCGCGCCGCCGCCCAGCAGCATCGCCTTGATTTCCGGCGCATACGCGCCGACGTACCGGTAGAGCTCATACTTGTAGAAGGCTTCGGGCCCGGCCAGCGGCGTCTCGAGCAGCCAGAGCAGCCGCTTCCATTCATCCGCGCTGGGCGTGACGGTGGTGTCGAAGAGCACCTGATGATTGACCAGGCCGACGTGGCGTGCGATGCGGTCACCGTATTCGGCGTCCCCGTTGAGCAGCGTGCTGCCGTTGAGGGCGGTGAATGTCCGAGGCTTCTCAGGCGCGAACGCGGCAACGGCGGCGGAGTCGATGCCGCCGCTGAGGAACAGGCCGACCTCGACGTCCGCCACACCGCACTCGGCCACCGAGGACGCGAGGGCATCCCGGTAGCGGTCGATCAGTTCGGCCTCTGAGCCGGTCCGGGCGCCGTCGAAGGTCGGGAACGACCAGTACTGATGGGTCTTCGTGTCGCCGGTGAGCAAGTCGATGGTGACGATGGAGGCAGCCGGAGCAAGTTCGATCTCCTTGAACCAGGACCTCGGCTGGCTGTCGTCCAGCACCATGGCACCGGTCATCATCTGGTCGGAGAGCGCGCCCAGCCAGTCAATCTCGCGGGGACAGGACGGATCCTCGAACAGCGCCTTGATCTCGGAGGCGAAGATGATCCGTTCCTGGTTGCGGTGGTAGTAGAGCGGCTTGATGCCGAAGCGGTCCCGCGCGAAAATCAGCCGATTCCGGTTGCGGTCCCAGAGCACCACCGCGAACATGCCGCGTACGGCGTCAAGGAAGTTCAGCCCGTCGCGGCGGTAGAGATGCAGCAGCACCTCACAGTCCGAGCCGGTACGCATCTTGGTCCCGGTCGGCAGGCCGGCGATCAGCTCACGATGGTTGTAGACCTCACCGTTGGCGATCAGCACCAGTGATCCGTCGTCGGTGCTCAGCGGCTGTCCGCCACCGACCGGGTCGACCAGGGAGAGCCGGGTGAACCCCAGATTGACGGACTCCGAGCGGTGGAACGCACGCCCGTCCGGACCTCGATGGGAGACCGCTGCGGTCATCCGCTGGAGCAGGGCCTCGGCATCGCCGCCGAGCGATGCTCCACCCAGAGCGGCGCATCCGGCCAATCCACACATGTTTCCCTCACTGGCGTACGACATTGATGAGACGAGAGACTCGTGGTCACGTGACGTCGGGCCCGCGCCCGGGTGCGGGCGACGGCCAGAAGAACTGGAGAGGATATGCCGCGCATACGACTACGCGGCATATCCTCGTCAATCAGCAGACGTTCGAGAGAACGGTGCCGAACACAACCTTCTTAGCCACGGGCTTGGTGTACTTGCGCATGTAGATCGCCTCCTTCCTTGGGTCGGGATACGCGACACGAAGATGGAAGCAAAACTCAGCGCCGAACACTCTACAATGCCGAACTGCTCAGTCTTTCCACGCGACTATGCACGGCATCCCAGGTGCACGAAAATCGCCCGTCGTATGGCGAAGACGACACCCGGAATGGCACAGAAACGTGTTATCCCCGTTGTTGCAACCCCGTAATAGATCCAGATTAGATCACCAGGTCGGCAGCCTGTCAAGATCATCTATTGCAACATGCTGTCGCCTCAGATCCTACACAGTGGACCGGCGAAACCGGAGAAGTCGTCGCGCCTTGACGTCATATGAGCAGCTCACAGCGGTTCCTGACAGGACGTTCAGGCGCGGTGGGCGTCTCCGACACAGCTTCGCCGGCGGTCGATCCCGATAGATCGTGGCAACCTTCACAACAGACACTCGCGGCACGGACGCACGCCATCGACGGCTAATTGCTTGCGCGCACAATTTCTTCTGGGACCGACCAACCTGCCGTCGCAAATGAAAACAGACTTAAGAGGTTCCGGCGCCCGCCGCCTTGCAGCGGATTTCCCGAGCAAGAAAAATGCTCCCGCCCGCACTCGTTTCCGCGGCAAGCCCTGTGAGAATCACGTTCACGGTTGGCAATCAGGCAATTCCGGCCATGACGCGGCGCGGGCACCAGACCGGAGCCGACCGCCTTCGCCGCTTCCTGCAACGTCGTGGCGGCCTTCGCCACGTCCCGCCCGATACCGCGCAACGCCTCGGCATCAGCCTTCCGCAACGGCATTCCCCTCCCCCGAGGGAACATTGCGGCCGACAGACCGTCCACGTCCCACTCCACCGCGGGTGACACAGCGAACCGCGAGAGGCCGGAGGGGAGAACCCGTGGGCTGAAGCCGACCCGTCCGAACCTCATCCGGGCGAAGGAACATCCCGTCAGGCATCGCCTCGCGCCGCGAGCTCGGGCCATCCCTCCAACGCGCCGCTTCGGGTCTGCTGTAGTGCCCGAATGCCGGGTACCAACATGATCGCGGTGGCGGCGGCGATGACGATGACGAGCGCGATCTCGAGAGTCGCCGCGTTGCCGATCTTCTCCGAGAGCGGTCCGACTGCGCCGTACCCCAGCGGCGCCACCGCGAAGGAGACGAGCCAGTCGTAGGAGTTCACCCGCGACAGCACCTTCTCGGGAATCAACCGCTGAACGGAGGTCGTCCACAGATTGTTGGCGTAGGCGATGCCCGCGGCGCTCACGAACCCCGCTGCCATGATCACACCGGTCGGAGAGGGGCCGATGAGTGCGGACAACTGCAGCACTACCAGCAGGAGAGCGACATGTGCCGCCACGAGGGGCCGCCGGGGCTGGACTCGCAGCGCCACCGCCGAGCCGACCACGGCGCCACCAGCCATGCTGGCGCTGACGAGACCCCAGCTTGCGGCACCGCCGGTCTGGGTTGCCACGATGGCCGGCCCCAGCACGTAGAACGCGCAGGAGCCGACGTTCCACACCCCGTGGCAGCACACCGCACCCCAGTACCAGGTGCGCGCGGCCATCTCTCGCCAGCCGCCGACGATGTTCTTGAGGAAGCTCTCCGGCTCCCTGTCCGCCATGGGCGCGAGTTGGAGACCGATGACGGTCACCGCGCTGACCAGGAACGTGGCGGCGTCGAGCAGGTAAACCCACCCCGGCGAGGCCAGGGCGACCGTGGCACCCGCGACGGCGGGGCCGAGGATCTCCGCACCGCTCTTGGACAGCTCCATGAGCGCGTTTGCCTGCTGCAGCCGCGCATTGCTGACGGTCTGCGGCACGATACCGATGAGTGCCGGCTTCGAGATCGCCGACGCCGCGCCATAACAGAGCGCCGCCACCAGGAGCATCCCGACGCTTTTGTGGCCTTGCAGGAGAAGGATTCCGACTACCGTCTGCACGCAGAACAGGAACACGTCGCTGCCCATGAGCAGCAGCCGCCGCGGTAGCCGGTCGGCAAGAACCCCGCCGAAGATCAGAAGCACCATGCGGGCCACCATCGTGGTGGCCAGAACCAATCCGATATCACTGGCGGATCCGCCGACGGACAGCACGGTGAACGTCACCGTGACCGGCATTAGCGAATCACCGACCGCCGATGCGGTGCGTCCGCTCCACAACAGTCGGAATGGACGCTCCACCAGCGCGCCGAATCGACCGTTACTCGACATGATCTGTCACCGCACCATCGCCAGTTGGAAGCACAGGCAGCGGCTGCCTCCGCTAGTTCGGACTCGTGAGACGTGGCCCCGGCACGGCCCCGGCGGCCTGCGCCACTCGCGCATGCGCGAGAGCGTCGGCGAAGCTCCATAATGGTCGCCGGAGCGGGGGGACCAAGGGCTTTCCGACCGCTCGCCGTCCGCGGGAGCGGGTGGAGTGCGTTGCGATCCGGCAGAATGGTGGGAACCATTCGCCGCAGCCCGACTGCGCCGGGTGGGAGCCGCGTTCAGGCTACCACGTGGCACTCTTCACTTCGGACCGTCGGCCTGTCGGCGATCGTCGATCCGAGGCGCCACCGATCTCCGCGCAAGATAACATCACGGCCGCTGCAGTTCGGCCAGCACCAAACGCAACCGGGAGTACACCATGCTTCTCTTCGTTGAGTCGGCCCCCACCGGAGCCGGAATGTCACATGTTCGGTGGGCCGTCGATCACGGCTTCGACGCCGCATATGTGAGCGCCAACCCCGAGTGGGCGCCGGAGCGCCTGGGGGGCGAGGTGATGGAAACGCTCGAAAGTCGTGGTCGTGTCTTCAAGGTGCCGTCCTCCGAGGTCACCGAGGTGCCCGCGTGGCTCGTCAGCAGCATCGAGCAGGCCGCCGGCCCGTCCGGCGTGGTGTGCGGACTGGACCGCAGTCTGCCTTTCGCGGCCGCGCTGGCGGAGGCGGTGGGCGCCCCATACCCGTCTGTGCCGGCCATGCAGACTTTCCGTGACAAGCGGGCGGCACGCCGCCTGTACGACAAACTCGGGATTACCTCTGCCCGATGGGCGGCGCCGGCAGACGCCGACGAATTCGTGGCGTTCACCGAGGAGATTGGCGGCCCGGTCGTACTCAAGAACTGCCGCGGCACCGGCAGTATGGATGTGCGACTGGTGGAGTCGTCCACCGAGGCGCGCGAGCGGTACCTCGAGCTCAGCAACGCTGAGCGGTACCTCGACGGCGATCTGATGGCCGAGGAATACCTCACCGGGCCGCTATACAGTCTCGAAACGATTGTCTCCGACGGAACGTGTCACCACCTGGGAGTGACCGACCGTCAGATCGGCCCCAACCCGGGTTTCTGCGAGGTTTCTTACACTTTCCCCGTCCAGGTGCCGTGGCAGTACGAGAATGAGATGCGGCG
This sequence comes from Actinoplanes sp. SE50/110, assembly GCF_900119315.1. Taxonomy (NCBI): domain Bacteria; kingdom Bacillati; phylum Actinomycetota; class Actinomycetes; order Micromonosporales; family Micromonosporaceae; genus Actinoplanes; species Actinoplanes sp. SE50/110. The sequence continues at coordinate 6,872,510 of NZ_LT827010.1, forward strand.
GGCCGTCGAGGCGTGCGTCCAGGCGTACGGCATCAGGCAGGGAATGCTGCACACGGAATTCATCGTGACAAGCCACGGCGCGGCCATCGTGGAGCTGAATGTGCGCCATCCGGGTGGACTGCTGACGATGATGATGAGCGACTGCCTGAACAGTTCCGTCTCGGAAATCCTGAGCTTGTCCGCGTTGCAGATGCCGCTGCCGGATCTCAGCCACAACGGAAAGGCGTCGACAACGGTCACCGTGTATCCGCAGGTGGCCGGTCGACTCGTTCAGATGCGCGGCTTGGACGAGGTGGGTGCGGCACCGTTCGTCGTGCAGGCGCTGCCCTCCGCCGCCCCAGGGGATTGGGTCCAACCGCCGACCGACTACCGCGGCGCTCTCTGCCAGATTCGCACCGTCGCCGAATCCAGCAATCTGTCGTTCAATGCTGCCATGGCTGCGGCGCGGGGCATCTCCGCCGTCGTCGAGTAGGCGGCCGAGGGTCAGCTTCCGCCGTCCGCCTCGGCTGCGACGACCTGCTGGATGCAGGACAGGAGCCGCTCCAGCGGTTCGTACCCCGGGGTGGGTGGCGCATCGCGCAGGTCGCAGGTCAGCTCAGTGTCGTCATCGACGACGAGGTAGACGGGATAGCCGTTGTCCCGGCCCGCGTCCCGCGTCGTTATCCGTGTCGGCGGGTGTGCTGGTGCGGCGACGGTACTCCGCGCGGGGCGCGGCATGTAGTTGTAGAAATACGTGAAACCGAAACCGGACCCCTCGTACCCCAGCGATCCCACCTCGCGCGACACGACATCCACATTGTGCCTTCCGTGGCGATACGCCGTGATCGTGTCCCAGTGCACCCGCCGCACCAGGGCCGAGAAGCTCTCCGCCGGATCGACTTGCACGCGCACCGGCGATACCTGCTCCACCGTGCCCACCACCTGCTTCATGCGGGTGCCGGCCCGGTTGCCGGAGATCAGCGCCACCAACGGTGAATCGGTGTCGTCCCGCTCGGCGATCGCATGGCAGTAGGCGGCCAGGACAACGCTGTGCAACGACGCCCCACACTCTGCCGCGAGTAGCCTCGCCGCCTCGCGCATCGTGGACGAGCGCAGCGTCGCCCACCGGGTACGGAGGGTGCCCAGCGAGGCCGCTCGGCCGCTGGGCACGTCACCAACGGTTCGTGTCCAGTACTCCACCGCCCGCGCGGTCCGCTCGACTGCCGGGTCCGACTGCTCCTCCCATGCCAGTTCACGACAGCTCACCGCGGGGTCCGTCAGAGTGCGGCCGGCCAGAATGTCGGCGAACTCGCGGTGCAGCCGCTGGATCGCCCAACCGTCCACGGCGATGTGGTGCCAGCACAGCGCCGCCCGCACGGGCACGCCGCCGATGGTGAACACCATGCCGCGCAGGGGTTTCTCCGAGTCCAGCGAGAAGGTGCGTCGACGAAGCTCCTGCGCGTGCCGGTCGGCGTCTGCGGCGTCGGTCACCTCCAGCACCTCGACCGATACGCCCCGCGGCGCGAGGATCACCTGACGTACCGCGAGTGAAGGGGTGTCCGGGAAGATCGTCCGAAGCGACTCGTGTCGGGCCTCGAGCAGGTCCAGTGCGTTCAGCACGCTGGTGACCGTCTGGCCCGGCGGGACGTCCCACGACCGCACCAGGTTGAGGCCATCGGGGGAGCCGGCAGGCATCCGCTCGAGGGTGCGCAGACACGACAGCTGGCCCAGTGTCAGCGGGGCGACCGCAACCTCACGCACTGCTTCTCCCGGTGTATTCGCCGTCCGGTCCGCACCGAACACCCGACTCAGATGAGCATTGTGGTTGGTGGCCGTGGGGCTGCCCCACGGCGCTCCGGTGGGTTCACGTGGCGGGCGGCACGGCGCCCGCCACGTGGAAGGGGCACCGCTAACGCCCGCGCGCCGCCGCCCCGAACGGCGGCTCCCCGGCCGGCGTGAAGATGACGGGCTCACCGCCGGCGAGCCTCGCGCGCATGTCGCCGTGCCATTGCACGAAGCTGCCGTCCTCCGCGACGCCGCTGGTCAGCCAGCGCGGTTCGGCATACCGCTCCGTACCCAACGTCGCCGCCATATCGGTATCGAACATCGCGTCGACGTGGTGGCAGACCCAGCCCACCGCCGGGCCGACGCCGTTGTCCTCCACCACCTTGATGATCTCGGAGGCGTGGTTCGCCCCGATCCGACGCCAGAGGCGCACGACATCCGCGAACTGGTTCAGCCGCACGGGCTTCTTCGTGATGAACCACGCCTCGCGGAAGAGATGCAGCACGATGAACAGCAGTGAATATGCCGGCGTCAGTGTCGGAAGGGTGCGGTCGGACCGTCCCGGCCGTACCAACACCGAGTCCAGATCGCGTAGTACCGCGTCCATCGGGATCTGCCACGCGCTGGAGAACCAGGTGAGGCTGAACGCGACGTCGATCTCGATCAGCGGCTGCGCCCGATTGCCCGTCAGCTTCGTGAAGTGCGGCAGGTGGTCGGGGTACATCCGATACACCATGCGGCGGGACCGGGGCAGGTCCACGAGGCTGTTCGTACGCGCGTCGTACTCCTTCGCGACGGAGTACCCGAGGCTCGTAAGGGTTTCCGTGATGATCGCGGTGCTGTCCGGCGGGATCATCAGATCGATGTCGGCCATGACCCGCGTGCCGGAGTTGTCATACAGGGTGGACTGGTTCACGACGCCCTTGGTGAACGCGAGGCGAGCGCCGGCGGCGGCCATCGCGTCCGCGACGCGAGACGCCTCGTCGATCAGCTCCTCCGTCCGGTAGTCGCAGATCTGCGCGAGGCTCCCGAACGACGCGAGTACCGGATCGCTCAACCGGTTCTCGATCCCGTTGTCGACGAGAAACCGCCACATGGCGGGAGCAAGGTGGTGCCGGAGCGCCTGCACGGTCAGGTAATCGAAGTCCAGCTCGGTCTCCGCGAGCGCACGGGCGGCGTCGTGTGCGCCGGGGCGCCCGTCGAGTACCGACAGAGCCTGCAGGAATGACCACTCCTGCGCGCGTTGATGAACGGGGGCAAGCACCACTTCTACTCCACTTCATGTCAGCGAGGCGCGACTGGCCCGCAAAGGGTCGGCCGAGGCGATACCCCCAGCGCATTTCTCAGTGCCGTTCGTTGGAGGAACCTCCGCGAAAGCGCGTGGGTCCACGCCCCTCAGTCGCTTGCGAGACCGAGTGAGCCAAAATGTGACGCGGCACTTTCCGCCGATTCGGTTGTTACCTGGGCGCCGTATTGCCGGTCGCGCACGCGGTCGGGCGCCTGTCGACCACGTGTCTACGAACCGGGAACGACAACGCTGCCGTGTGCTGGTCCACGGCGACGTCCGCGCTGTAGCTGTAGATCTCCGCCTGCAGCTCCGATGCCGTGGACGATACCGCGTTGGTGCGGTAACTGAACATGATCGTCGGGTCCATGAGCGCGGCGAACCCGAGCACCAGGTCGGCGCAGTCACTGGCGGGCTTGCCGGTTACCTGATGCGACGGCTTGGGCTCGAAGCCCAGCCGAGACTTGAAGCGCAGCAGGCCGGGCTCGACCACGTGCCCGTAGAGGTTCGGGTCGGTACCGAGACTGACCGACCGGTAGCCGCGCACGCGCGCTTCCCGAATGGCTTCCAGGTACAGCGCCCGAGCCAGACTGGCATACCGGCCGGACTGGTCGACCGCGGAGAACCGGATCCGCATGGCTCCCTCGGAAGGTGCCAGGTTGATGCATCCGCCCACGAACTCATCGCCCCTCCACGCAGAGACCACGAAGTAGTCGGCCGCGTCGGCCAACAGGTCGCCTCTGATGTCGCTGACGACGGACCAGCCATGGCGCTTCTCGGCAGTCCTCGCCTCGTAGAGAGGCAGAAAGGCATCCAGATAGGTGGAGTCGAGGTCGCCGAGCCTGAGCCGCACTCCGTCGGCGGCGGCGCGCCGGCGGGCCGCGGCTATGCTTTGCCGTTCCTTGCGCGGCATGCGTCCGAGGAACTCGTCCTCGCTCGACTGGCAGTCGGCAACCCAGGTCAGCCACTCAGGCTTGGGCAGGAGACCCGCACCGGCGAGTGCCTCCCACGCCTCGACCGGTGGATCCTCGACCCGTACAAGGTCCTCGTGGCCCTCGTACCCGTGCCAGTCGGTCTCGATGGCGGTATCGACGTCGACGAGGAGCATCGACAGCCCATGCCGTACCTCGGACTGCGCCCTCATGTCTGCTCTCCGCTGAGGCGCACCGAGCGGTCCAGCATACTCAGTACCCCGGTGGCCACCAGGAGTCGGTCGTTGGCGTAGTTGAGGCTCGCCGAGCGGAGGTCTCGGAAGTAGCGCTCGAAAGGCACTGCTGCATCGCGCCGGTACCCTTGGGCCAGGCCCGCGATCTCGACGATGCCGTCGATGGCGCGGAAGCAGGACTCCGACGCTATGACCTTGAGGGTATTGAGGTGGATCTGCGTGGCGGGCTCGTCGAGGTCTCGGCTGTTTGCTCGACGCTCCATCACCTCCTGGCACACCCGGGTGAGGTACGTGCTCACCACCTCGAGCTCCATCCGGACCCGGGCGACGCGCGCGGCCACGAGTTCCGACTTCGGATCGAGGCCACGCGGTCGGTGGGGGGCTCGGAGCGCGAGCAGCTCCCGGAGAGCCCCCTTTGCCGTGCCCAGCCAGCAGGCCGACCACCCGAGGTGCGCGAGGGGCACCAGGCTGTTGGCCGCTACGTGGCGGAACCCCCCAGGCTCCCCCACCACCTGGGTGCCGGGTACCTGTCCCCGGAGGTGAAGGCCGACGCTGTGCGTTCCACGCATGCCCAGTGGATTCCATGTGCCGCGTTGGTCGATGGCCATCTGTGAACGATCGGCATAGACGAGCGTCACCTCGGTTGGTGGCGCGTCCGGCGCGGCGAGCATCGTGGTGAGGAAGCCGTCCGCGTACGCGCCGCCGGTGACAATGGGCGCGTCCCTGTCCAGCAGGAAGTCATCACCTGCCGGCTCCAGCGGGGACGCGCTGGTGAACAGATGGCCGCCTTTGGTCCGCTCTGAAGTGATGGAACCCAGATAGACCTCACCACCCGCGATCCGCGGCAGCAGCTCGGCGCGCAGCTGCGGGCCCGCGAACTGGACGACGGCATCCACCTGTTGGCAGTGCATCGCCCAGATCATGGCCGTGGACAGGCACCGGGAGGCGAGTAGGCCGGCCACCTCGATGAGGTCGGGAATGCCACCGCCCAGTCCGCCGTGTTCCACGGGCACGAGGAGACCCATGAGACCGCTCGACCGGAGGCAGTCCAGACTCTCCACCGGAAACAACGCCTCGGCGTCGATCCGGGTCGCGTGCGCGGCGAGGGTCGGCAGGACCGCTTCGGCTCGCTGCCGTACGTCGGACCGCAGGGTGTGCTCCATGGTAGGCGTCGCCATGTCTACGCCAGCCCGTCGACGGGTGACCGGAGTTCGGCGAGGGCACTCCACAGCGTGCGCGGCGTCGCGAACGTCGCGAACGTCAGTGCGTGATCCGGGAAGCTGACGCCGAACTCCTCCTCGAGGTCGACCAGGAGGCCGATGATTCCCATCGAGTCCAGTCCGAGCGCACGGAGGTCGGCGTCCGGGTGGAGCGGCTCCGCTTCGGCGGCACCGCCGAGACTGCGTTGTAGGAGCCGCACGAAAGACGGGTCAAGGTCAGGCGTCATTGTTCTCTTCCTCTATAGATGTGCGGCGCAGCTCGAGACGTGAGGCAGTCGGCTCATGGCCGCGCCGCACCACCACCTCGGTGGCGACCGGCCGGCTCAGGAATCCCATGAGGCTCGCGGTGAGGCCGTACGCGCCGACGTTCGGGATGGCCAGGATGTCGCCCGGCTCCGGTACCGCGGTTCGAACTTCGCGGCCGATGAGGTCCGCCGACGTGCACAGCGGCCCGACCAGGTTGACGGCTCTCTCCGGTCGACCGCCCTGGCTGCCGTCGACCACCTCTGGGCGGGCCATGGGCAGCACCCGACCGATACCGGACAGCCCACCCAGATGGTTGATGCCGGCGTCCAGCACCGCATACGTCTTTCCCTTACTCACCTTGACGTCCGTGACCGTGCACAAGAGAGTGCCGGCATCGCCCACGAGGTACCGTCCGGATTCGAACGCGACCTCCGGCCTACCGTCCCGCCAACCGCGCATGCGCTCGTCCAGGACTTCGATGAGCTGGGCTCGCAGGTCCGGGAACGTAGGGCGTTCACCCGGCTGGGCATACGGGCAACCGAAGCCTCCACCGATGTCGAGGAACTCCAGCGCCAACTGGTGCTCGTCGCGTAGCTGCGCCGCCATGTCGATGCTGGCGGCGAACTCGCGGAAGAGGCTCTCCTGGTCGACGGCGTTGGTCAGCGGAAAGAAGTGCAGTCCGACGATGCGGGCGCCCGGGGTGGCGAGCAGGCGGTTCCAGTCCGGCGGCGACGTCGCCAGATCGAATCCGAACTGCGACGGCATGCCGGTCATCCGCAGGCCGCTTGCTCCGGCGGGGCTCAGGCCGTTGATCCGTACGATGCACTCCGCGGTCACGCCGTGCGCCAGCGCGACTGACGCCACGCGCTCAAGGTCCGCCTCGGATTCGACGGAGAAGCGGCGCACCCCGCTTCCCAGAGCGTTGGCGATCTCTGACGCCGTCTTCCCGGGGCCGGTGTAAAGACACTCGCGCGGATCGGCGCCCACACCCAGCGCGGTGGCCAGCTCGCCGGAGGAGCTCACCTCGGCCCGGCAGCCGGCGGCGATGAGCCGTTCGACGACAGCGGGATGTGGGTTCGCCTTCTGCGAGAAGAACAGCGTCGCCTGCTCAGGAACGCTCGCCCGCAGATCCACGAGTGCAGCGTCGACCCGGTCGAGGTCGTAGACGTAGAGCGGACTGCCGAACCGCTCGACAAACTCACGACGGTTCACGATGTCGCGCCCTTCAGCAGGTGGTCAGCCAGCGACTTCTTGTCGGTCTTGCCATTGGGGGTCAACGGCAGCGAGGCGACGACGTGGCAGTGCGACGGCACCTTCGCGGGCTCCAACCGGACCGACATCTCCCGGAGGACCTCCGGGCCCGTCAGTGCGGCGTCCACGAACATGACCAGGTCACCATCGGCGGTGGGCGGCAGGACCGCTGCCGCGCGCACGCCCGGGATGTCCACCGCAGCGGCCTCGATCTCGAGAACGCTGACTCGGGTACCCCGACGTTTGAAGAGGTCGTCGCGCCGACCCGCGAAGTAGAGATATCCCTCCGCGTCCAGGTACCCGTAGTCCCCGGTGTAAAGGGCGACCGTGCCGGTCTCGCGGTCGAGACGGAAGCGCTGCATGGTGAGCTCCGGCGCGTTCCAGTAGCCGGCCATGACATGGGGCCCCCGGACGACGATCTGCCCCGTCCGCCCAGGCGGCAGGGGCTGGTCGTCGTCGTCGACGATCGTGACGCTCGTACCGCCGAGCGGGCGACCTACGGAGGTCGGCCGGAGCAGCACTCCGTCGCCCTCCAGGATCGAGACGCGCTTGCACTCGGTGATACCGAACATCAACCTGATCGTGACGTTCGGGAACGCCTTTTGAAGCTGTCGAATGAGGTCCTCGTTCAGGGCGGCGCCGGTGTTGGTGATCATGCGAAGGCTCGTCTGGTCTGAGGTCCGTCCGGCAAGCCGGACCAGCATCTGACCGAGCGACGGGACGATGGGGACGACCGTCACCCCGTGTCGGCGGATCCACTGCAGGAGCTGGAGGTCCGGGCTGTCCGCCGGCGGCACGAACACCTCACACCCGGCTATGGAAGCCAGGAGGAGTTGGTAGAGGCCGTAATCGAAGGAGAACGGGAGGCGGCACAGGACGACATCGTCTGTCTGGTAGCCCAGCTCCGCTGCGATGGCATGTGCGGCGAAGGCGACCTGCGCGTGCGGGCACACCACTGCCTTCGGCAACGCGGTGCTACCGGACGTGTAGATGAGCAGCGCAAGGTCATTCGGTGCGGGTGTCGGTACCGCGGGCGCCGTCATCGGGAGCTTCCGCATCTGCTCGACGACCGCGCTGAGCGCGTGAACCGGTCGCTCGGTGACCTGGCTCATCAGCGGCACATCGGAATCCGTGGTGACCACGAGTCGCGGGTCCGCGTCCCCGATCACCGCGCGCAGATGGAACTGTCTCATTTCTGTGCTGATCGGCACCATGACAGCCCCGATGCGGGAGCAACCAAAAAGGATCGCCGCGAACTCGCGCGTATTTGTCAACCGTACCAATACGCGGTCGCCGCGCTGCACGCCGAGCTGGATCAGCCAGTTCGCGAAGCGAAAGCTCTGCCGCTGCAGCTCCGAGTAGCTCCAGCGCTCCGTGCCGTTGTTGATGGCGGAAGCTTCAGCGTTATTGGCGACCGCCGCATCGAGAGCGCTGTGCAATAAGGCGTCCTCGCCATTGTCCCCGCTGCGGCCCGGCGGGCAGCCGAGGTCAGCGTGTTCATCGATCTGTATGTTCCCCACAACCGTCCTGACTATCGGATATGCGTACCGGTGACCCCGTCACCGGAATCGTCGGTCGACCCGCCGGTCCGTGGGGACGGGCCGTCATCGCGATGATGAATGTGGGGCCGGACGAATGGCGCAGCGAGCTCGCACCGATATAGATCATATCAACCACGGGCCAGCCGGTGCCGCCCGCCCGACACAAAAGACTCAGCGGCGCATCGACCACGCTCCAATCCCGACGGATCGATTCCCGAGCGCCGGTGTCGAGCGGCCCGGGCGCGGGAGGTCCGTTCGCCGAGGTCCCAGCGGGCTTGATGGCCTTCGTCGCGACATGCGGTCAACGCGGCCGGCTGAAGTTCACCACCGCGGCGCGGCCGACACAGGCGCATCTCTCCGCGGAAGCCGGCAGATCCCGGCGAAACGTCGCTTGAATCGGCGCCGGGCCCGTCGGCGTTGAGCTCGGTCGCCTCGCGACCGCGACCCCTCTGGGCGCCGTCACTCGCGCCGGGATGCTTGAATGGCACCCGTTCCGGTGACCTACGACGACAGTCGTGTGTCGACCCGCCGGCCGCATCGCCGGCCGCCGTCCACTGAAGAGCACGCTCGCCGTGCCGGCCGGACGCCTCGAAGCCCATGCTCCCAGCCATCGACACCAAGGAGACGATGCGACGTTGTCCGGAAGCGAGCCTCACCACGACGGCAGCACGCGTGAGTTGCGCGACCTTATGCGCCAGGTGGCATTTTCTGTGAGCGTAGTCACTGTTGCCGGGCACTCACCGCGTGCCTTCACCGCAACGTCGTTCACTTCTGTGGAGATCGATCCACCGCTGATTTCCGTGTGTGTGAGTCAAGATGGATCAGCATGGCCGACCTTACGGGACGCCTCGCACATCGCCGTCAATGTTCTCTCTGAAGATCAGGAGGATGTGGCTCGACTCTTCGCCACACCCGGCATCGACAGGCTTGCCATCCATGGCGACTGGCGACCGGGTGAACAGGGATGCCCGTTGCTGGGGTCAGTCCTGGCGCACCTGGAGTGCAAGGTCGCCCATTATGTGGAGGCCGGCCGACACGCGATCGTGCTGGCCACGCCCACCAGTCTCGCCTGGCGGGAGGGGCGCCCGCTGATGCGGCACGGCGGCACCTACACGGCACTTGCCTACTAGTGCCTTGTCACGGTCTTCGACGGCGTCTGCATTTCGGTTGCGTGCGGTGGGCTTGGCAGGTCGGGCAGGTGCCGAGCAGGTGCGGCAGGCATCGGCGTACACCGTAGAGGGTCATTGCGGCGCAACGGTTCTTGTGTCCAGTCCCTGCAGGATGCAGGAGGCTCGGGCGGCCGAGACCGATCCAGGTCCGGCCTCCACAGTGGTCCAGGCCGAGGCGCACCTATCGCCCTTTGGCCCCACCGGGTGGAGGATGGTTGATCTCTGCTGTAGGTTGCTCCGAGCGCCTGGATCAGTCGGGCGTGGATTCGGTATTCCGTAACGGGGGGCTCTTGCTTGTGTGCGTCACCACGGGGCTATCATTCGGTGGACGTGAATGTCGCCGTCGTCAGGAACAGAGTCACGTCGCGAGCCCAGGGCGTCGTCGCGTGCTTCCCCGCACGGCCGGAGAATGCGGTCGGGGATCCCGAACATAAACTCATCGCAACGGTACAGGCCGTCTCTGGCCTCCCCCATGTCCGCCGAGCGAGCCAAAGCAGTGCAGCGTGTCACCGTCCGTGTACGGCCATGGCGAGCATTCTCTTTCGGGCCAAGCGCAGGGCGACGCTCTCGCTCTGTCGAGATTGCGTTAGAACCTTGGCGGTATGCCCAAGGGGCGACGCGCCGGGGGTTTTGCAGCGCCAGTCGCCTGTCTGACTGAGCGCTAACGCAGCGCGAATCGCGTGTCCTTCGGCATGCAATTCGCCGGCGTGCGGCCGATGCGTCGGACTCCGCTGCCGGATTGCGAAATTCTGCCGATCTACGAATCGTGCGATCAGGTGCTAATGCACCTTCATGTCTTGACGGCGCGGCATTTCTGTACCGCGCGTGCGTTGGTGAGGAGAGGTAATGATGAACAGGCTCGCCATCAGGGGCGGAGAGGCCGTCCGAACTGCGCCCTGGCCGGTGTGGCCACGTCCCGCAGAAGGCGCGAGTCAGGCGCTGGAAACCGTGCTCCACTCCGGCCGATGGGCCATCAGCGGCCCGTACCGTGGCACGGAGTCGTTTGAGCGGCAGTTCGCTCGCGCGTTTGCGGCCTATAACGACTCAGCGCACTGCATTCCAACAGCCAGCGGCACGGCGAGCCTGATGATCGCGCTGGAGGCCTGCGGTGTCGGCGCCGGCGATGAGGTCATTACGCCAGGCATCTCGTGGGTGGCGTCGCTGTCCACCATCACGGCGGTCAACGCGATCCCGGTCATCGTCGACGTGAACCCTGACACGCTGTGTATCGACCCGGACGCGGTCGAGGCCGCGATAACACCCCGGACGAAGGCGATTATCGCCGTACATCTATATAGCGCGGTTGCCGACCTGGACCGCTTGAGCGCGATCGCGGACAAGTACGACATCACCCTGATCGAGGATGCGGCGCAGGCTCACGGCGCTGCCCATCGCGACCGCAAGGTCGGCACGATCGGTGCCGTCGGGGCGTTCAGCATGCAGCACAGCAAGGTCCTGACCAGCGGCGAAGGCGGAGCGACGATTACCTCCGACGGAGGACTCGCCCGGCGGATGGAGCAACTGCGTGCCGACGGTCGGTGCTTGGCAAAAGTCCCTCCGAGGCCGGGATGGATGGAGCTGGAGCAGGTCGGCGAGCAGATGGGCAGCAATCGTTGCCTTTCGGAATTTCAGGCTGCCGTTCTGGTCGCACAGCTCACTGCGCTGGATGCACAGAACGCGACTCGAGCACGCAACGCGATGCTGCTCGACAAGCTTCTCGCCGACGACGGTTGCCGCCCTCAGCAGACTTCTTCAGGTACGACGGCGCGTACCTATTACGCGTACGCTGTTTCGCTTCCGGAGGGTGCGCTGCCGGGCGTGCCGCGTGAGCTGGTAGGCGAGGCGATCAGTGCTGAGCTGGGTTTCCCGGTGAAGCCGCCTTACCTGACGCTGTCGCGAAGCAAGCTCTACCGTCCAGAGACGAGGCGTCGTTTCGCACTAGGCGCAGACCACCTCCGCAGGTTGGACACATCCCGGTTCGAGCTGCCCGAATGTGACGCGGCGAACGGCCGTGTGCTTACCTTCCACCACGCCGCATTGCTCGGCGACGAGGCGGATATGCACGACATTGCCGCGGCGTTCGCCAAGGTCCTTCGCAACGGCGCCGTGCTCTCTTCGGTGGCGACGGGGTCCTGAGGTCGTGCTACTCGATGCCACGGTGCGTCCGGCCGGCGGCGCCGCGCCGTTGTGGACGCCGGACAGGCTCTGGTCCCAAGGCCCCAGTGTCTTTCTTCATGACCAGGCTACGGACGGCGTCCACGAGGCACACCTCGCGCACGGCGACGAGCCTGTGCTCCGGTTCGGTCACTGGCACTCGCAGGAAGCTTGGTGGGCGCTGCAGCTGGGACGGACGCGCGCCGCGCACCTTCAACGTCACCTGGCCGGCCTGCCGAACGGGGCTCGGACGCGGGTGAGTGCGGTCGCCGCGTGGACGGAGAACCTCAGCCTTGTCGCGCTGAACGACTATGACGAGGTCGACCCACCGAGCCTGGTCCTTTTCATCGGCGACCGGATCAGCCACGTGGTGACCCTCGACCGAGAGTACGCGGCACACGTGGGCGACGCCTGTTTCGCCTCACCAGAGCGCATAGTCGTCACCGACGACTATCTTCATCTGGTTCAGTGTCTCGACCTCTCCGGCAGGATCCTCTGGCGCCGAGGCGAACGCGGCAAGCCGGGTGCCGACATAGCAGCGCTGTTCACGCCGATCGCCTGCTGTGCTCTCGACGGCACGATCGTGATCGCCAATCGGCGGTCCTCAGACCTGATCACGCTCGATCTCGATGGAAACGTCATTCAGGCGAGCATTCCCGGCGCGCACGTGCGTTCGGCGAGTGCGATGACAGCCTTGGATGACAAACATGCCCTGATCTCCGATGCGTATGCGGGCAGCCTCCACCTGCTGACCGCGAACAGGGACAGGTGGACGCTCGAGAACGTCGCCCACCCGGAGCCGACGCCTGCCACCGGCGAATTCTCGTTCCCTCGTGCAATCCTGTCCGTCGACGAGCGGCTGCTGATCGCGGACACGAACAACAGCCGCCTTCTGTGCTTTCCCGGTGATCCGCCGCTGGCGCTGCCCGTGCCCGGCTGGCCCCGTTCCGCCATCGTGGTGGACGACGCCGTGCTGGTTGCCGACGGCCTCGGCAGCGTCCTTCGTAAACATCCGCGACACCTGTCAGCGGACACGCCGGGGATCCCTCTGGAGGTGCGCGATCGGCAGGGTCGTCCCGTCGCTCTGGCTGATCCACACCATCTTGCTCACCACGACGCGAACAGCTTCTGGTTGACGGACAGCTCCCTCAATGACGTGTTGTTGATCACGCTTGACGGCACCGTGTCATGGCGCTGGACCGAAAGCCCGTTGGCAGACCTGGCGCCACTGTCCGACCCGCACCAGACCCTCCCGCTGACGGGAACGGACGAAATACTCGTCGTCGACTCGCTGAACCATCGGGTGCTCCAGGCTGCACCGAGCACGGGGGCGTTCCGGGCAGTGCTCGGAGACGACGCAGAAGAGGCGATCGAATACCCTCGTTTCCTGCTCCCCATCCCCGATGGCTGGCTTCTTTCCTCAGAAAGTCCGGGTTGCCTTTCGACCTTTGACTCGAAATGGCGGCACCGTGCCCAGCTCGCGGTCCACCCCGCGGACTCGCCCCGGCCGGTCCACATGGCAGAACCGCCACGGGCGCTGTTCGCCACGGCGGACTTCCTGTATGTCCCGGACTTCATGAGAGGAGTGGTGTATGTCGCCCGGCAGACTGGACAGCCGTAGGTTCTTTGATGCGGCCTATACACGCCGGTTCCTTCGTGAAGAGCTGACCACCGTTGATGGTAAGGCTGACGCTTATGCCGTAGAGGCTCGCTTCCGTCAGACGCTTTACGCCTGCGCCCAAGCCACCCATGCCGACGACAGCGGGCTGGGTATGCAGATCCGTCAAGTCGGCCTCGGCATGTTCCGGCCAGACGCGATCGCCGCCGGGAAGGCCGTACCCACTCTCGAGTATCTGCGTCGGTTCGACTGCCACCCGTACGCATACTTCCCGGTTCAGATCACCGCGAAGGAGTACGAGGAGATCTGGAGATACCAGCTCAACGTGGCATCCGGTGAGCGACTGGCGCTACTCGATCTGATGTTCTCGTGGTCGCAGTCCATCCTGGTCCAGTTCCGCCGCACCGCGGCGGTGATAGACGTACCGGTCACCGTGCTGATGGCAGACGTCAAGGGGCCTGCGGATCCGGTGAACCGCGAAGGCTGGGAACTCCGCGCACACCTTGCCAGCCCCAGTCGGGTGGAGACCTACTTCCACACCGCCGACGAACCGGCGGACGTGGTGCGCGACGGCGGACTTCTCCTCGGCGCGCGAAGGTTCGCAGAAATGCTGGCCGAACCCTGCGATGAAGCGCGCGACGTCGCAGGCGCCATCGCCCGCCTCGCCTCGACGATCGCCACCGATGCTCGTGCGGCGGAGGCCACATCCGACGCGACCGTCTCGCCCGGCATCGTAGATCCAGATCCCCTCGTGGAGATCGACCTTGCCAAAAGCCGGCGAGTCGACACCTGGCAGATCATCAGGCATTTCGGCGCCGCGTGCGAGATGTACAGCGGACCAGGTCGGCCCACCATCTGGCAGGCAGGCTCTGACGGATGGTGGAACCGTGTCGGGCTGCTCGCAGATCGGGACAAGTGGCTGACAGCAACTGCCCTGGGGGATGGGACGGATCAGCGTTGACAACACCGGTGCTTGTCTTCGATCTAGGCGGAACGTGGTTTCGAGTCGGCCTTTCGCACATCGACGGAAGCGTCACTCTGCTGGGCAGGTATCCTGCCATCAGTCGTGCGACACATCCGGAACTGCCGGTGGCCGAACTGCAGCAACGAATGGTCTCGTTCATCGTCGACGAATGTGTCCGACATGCGTCGACTGACGTGGGAATCTCCATCGGCGCCGCAGTCAACGGTCACACCGGCCTGGTCCTGAGCAGCGCGCCCCTGTGGGGGCCCGGTACCTGGGAGCTGCCGCTGACGCAGAAGCTGTGTGAAGCGCTTCCCGCGGTTCGGTACTCGGTGGTCAACGACGTTTCGGCACAGGCACTGTCGCTGCTGGACGAAACGGCCTCAAGTGACTCCATGGCGGCAGCGCTCACCGTCAGCTCCGGCATCGCATACCGCACGATAGATCTCGCCTCCGGCCATATCCCTCTCGATCCCGACCACGGGGTTCAAGGCGAGATCGGGCACCTGCCGAGCGCTTTCCCTTGGCGTGGGACCTATCTCAGCGCCGTGTGCGAATGCGGCGTTCAGGACCATGTGAGCGCGTTTTCCTCCGGCCGGGCGATCGAGCAGTTGTTGCCTCGACTGGCTGGACCCGACTGGAACATCGCCGCCTTCGGGGAAGCGTGTCGAAGCGGTGACGCACTGGCCCTGGAGCTGCTTGACGCCTTCACTCTCCCGCTCAGCACGGTCCTGCTGTATCAGGCCACGCTGAATCCACAGGTTCGGCACACGGTACTGCTCGGCGGCGTAGTCGACGAACTCGGCGAAATCTACCGGGACAGCGTTCTGAAGAACCTTGCACGGCTGGGGTTGTACGAGGTCACGTCCCGTGACTCTGGATATTTTGATCGACGTATCAAAATCGGAAATGGCGACGGACTCGAGGCATTGAAAGGGGCGGGGTTATACGCCCGAAGGAACGGGAGGGCGATTCAATGAAAACCTGGGACGTCAAGTACACCCATGAGGTGAGCTATCGGGTGGCCGTCACGAGCGACGTGTTCTCGCCGCGCAACGAGGCCTTGGCGGACGCCGCCGGCCTCCGCGGCGACGCGCGCCGACTCGTTGTGGTTGACGCGAATGTGCAAGACCTTTGGGGAGAGCAGATCCGGGCATATTTCTCCGCGCGAGGAGTTGCTGCCACGGTCTTCCGCATGCAGGCGGGAGAGGATGCGAAGACCAGCGCGACGGCACTTGCCGTCGCAGCGGCCGCGGACGAGGTCGGCATCAGGCGTCGGGATCCCATCATCGCGGTCGGTGGGGGGGGTCGTGACCGACACCGTGGGTCTGGCGGCGAGCCTCTACCGCCGAGGAACCCCATATGTCCGGATTCCGACCACGCTGGTCGGGATGATCGACGCTGCCATCGGAGCGAAGACCGGCATCAACGTGGGTGAGCACAAGAATCGCCTCGGAACGTACTACCCGGCTACGAACACGTTGGTAGACCCCCAGTTCCTCCGAACGTTGCCGGCTCGGCATGTGCGCAATGGCATGGCCGAGATCATCAAGATGGCGATCGTGAAGGAGCCCGTCCTGTTCAAGCTTCTCGAAAGCGATCCAGAGGGTTTGATCGCCGCGCAGTTGGTCAGCGATGACGGCCAAGAGATCATGAACCGAGCCATCACCAGTATGCTGGAGGAGCTCGAGCCGAATCTCTGGGAGAACGAGCTGCGACGACTCGTCGATTTCGGTCATACCTTCAGCCCGCGGCTGGAGATGTGCGCCAAACCTCCACTGCTGCACGGCGAAGCTGTTGCCATCGACATGGCACTTTGCTGCGCACTGGCATACGGACGCGGTCTGATCTCGGCCACCGACGTGAAGCGCATACTGAACCTGCTGCACCGGTACTCCCTTCCGATCACGCACCCGACATGCGATGTCGACCTACTTCAGGAAGGTCTTGAAGAGTCGACCCGGCACCGAAACGGTAATCAGTACTGCCCGCTTCCCGTCGGCATCGGCGCCGCCGAATTCGTTGAGGGTGTGACCAATGCCGAGCTCGCGCGCGCGGGCGAGTTGCTCGCCATGTTCGCCCAGGCGGAAGAGGCCCAGGTATGACCGGCGACGGACGGCATGAGAACGCAGCGCTTGTCCGCGAAAACGGAGGCTTAACCCTGCGATTCGCTGGCTCGTGCAATCCTGAAGCGATTCAGATCCTCCGAGCCGGCGTATGCGGAACAGACCTGCAGATACTACGGAATGCGCGGCCCGACGCTGCCCGGATCCTTGGTCATGAAGGGCTCGGAATACTCCCGGACGAGCGACGCTACGTCTTGTTCAATCCGGTTGACCCCGATGACCAGGATCGCATCCTCGGGCACAGCTACGATGGTATCCACCAGCGTTATCTCGATGCCCCGGGGAGGCCGCCTCTGGTGTCGGCTGCGCCGAACCTGCCTGCCGATCTAGCCGTCCTCGTGGAACCGCTGGCGGCAGTGCTTTATGGGTGGGAACTCGCGGCACCCCGCTCCTCGGTAGGGATCTGGGGCGCTGGCACGACCGGAGTGCTTGTCGCCCTGGTCGCAGAGATTCGTGGCGTCCGTGCTCACCTAATTCATCGCCGTACCGACCGGCTGGCCTTTCTGCGCTCCACTGTGCAGCTGCTGTCCACACAGACGTCGACGAAGTTGGATCAACGTCGTGCGGCCCGCCTTGACGGTGCGTTCATCTGCCTACCGAGAGAAGGTGCTCACGGCGCGCTGGCCGACGCATTGGACGCTGTCGGGGACAACGCCACGATTGACCTACTGGGCGGGTTCGGCACCAACGACCGGCACCCCGACCTGCCCGGTGTGGATCTGGGTCAGATCCGCCGATCCAACGTGTGTGGCTCGCCGGTACTCGGCGCTGTGACCCCTGCACGGACTCGTGGTGGTAAGCAGGTGTCGCTTACCGGCCATCGAGGAACGTCAGCGGCACACATGGCTGAGGCTCAGGACCTGCTCATCGAACACGCCGAACGGTTCGGCGCATTGATTACACACGTGCTCGCACTGGACGTCGCAGGCCTCGAAGTCGAGCGCATGGCTCGTGGCGGGACGCGCCCAAGCGGCCGCGCCGAGTACATCAAGGTGGCAATTGATCCGACGATGCCCGACGGCTCTCGTCGGAGGCCAGACTGGACAACGACCATCGAGGATTTGAAGTAGGTGGCATGACGACACCTGCCAGTAAGCCGAGCGAACGGCTCTGCTGCACCGATAGGTGACATCTGAGTACAGCGCGTTCGGCCTGAGCGCCGGGTTGCTCACCGTGGACATGTTCGGTGTCGCTGCTGTGCTTGCAATCGCCGCGGGCCTATGTGTCTTCCGGCGGGCGGTCGTCAGGTCGCCACCCGGGCGGCCCCGGTTAGGGCGACGGCGACCGGCCGATCGGCCGAAATCGCCGGACCGGCGGTTGGCCTGTCGTAGCGGACCGGAGGATCGCTACGAGGTGACGCAGACCAGCGGCTCAAATTTCCTCGTGTTCCCTTTCACAGATCAATATCAGCTTTCCGTTACTGTATGTACACAGCGGGCGTTGGATATTCCGGCACCGGCCTTCTAAAAGCACCTAACACGATCTGTTGAATCGATGTTCATCAGCGTTGCGGAGTGAGGATCAGTCTCGTTCCGGTCTTCGTGAGCAAGGCCTGGGTCGTCGATGACGAGTTGTGGAAGCTGATCGAGCCGGTGCTGCCTGCTTGGCCAGCGAGGGCGCCGGGACCGCGGCCGGTGCCGGACCGGCTGTGCTTGCAGGGCATCCTGTTCGTCCTGCACACCGGGATCGGCTGGGAGGACCTGCCGCAGGAGCTCGGGTTCGGCTCGGGGATGACCTGCTGGCGCAGGCTGCAGCGGTGGACCGAGGCAGGCGTGTTCGACCAGGTCCACCAGATACTGCTGGACAAGCTGAACGCGGCGAACCGGATCGACTGGTCGAGAGCGGCGATTGACGCCAGTCACATCGACGCTAAAAAGGGGGTGCCGGGACAGGCCCGTCGCCGGTCAACCGGGGCAAGCCCGGCTCCAAGCACCACCTGATCTGCGACGGCAACGGCACCCCGATCTACGTGCTGACCAGCGGCGCGAACGTACCTGACATCAAACGTGCCCTGGATCTGCTCGACTGCTACCCGCCGATCGCCGGCAGGCTGGGCCGGCCTCGGCGCCGGTTCGCGGCGCTGCTGGCTGACAAGGCCTACAGCAGTGCGGCGTTCCGCCAGGCCTGCCGTGAACGTGGCACCGAACCCCTCATCCCCAAACCGAAGGCCACCGGGATCAAGGGCCTCGGCAAGCTCCGGTACGTCGTCGAGCAGACCTTCGCTCTGCTGCATCAGTTCCGCCGATTGGCTGTTCGCTGGGAGCGCCGCCTCGACATCCACGACGGCTTCGTCAGCCTTGCCTGCGTCCTGATCTGCTGGCGCAGATTGATCAATTGGACCGATCAGAGATCGTGTTAGGAGTTTTAAATCAGGCAGCCATGACCGCAACATTCACTCAACGTGACCGACCGGATTCCGGAACAACCCGGTGGGCTGGGCTATTAAGGAAGAGCGGCGGGCACGTGCTCGCCGGTCGTGTCGATCGGACCACGCCGAGCCCTGCCCCGGTCCGGCCGCACGAACCCGCATGACGAGTCATGAGGCAATCGGGGGCAGGGACGGGGGAACCATCATCGGTCCTCGACCGGCACGCCGTACTGCGGCGCCCGGGACGTGAGGACCTTGGGGTGAAGCCGCCAGTGTGCGGCCGGGCAACCTTCGCGCCCGAATCCGACAGCTAACCTCGCAGGCGTGCCGGAGGGATTCCTTCACCGTGCGCGTAAGCACTTCGAGCCGACCCGCCCGTACCCTGGGAGCCGGCACTATCGCCCTGTCCGTGGGTCTCGGTCTTCTCACCGGTCTCCTCGACACACCGCAGTCGGCCTCCGCCGCGACCAGGTCGCCGGCCGTCACCACCACGCAGGTGTTCTCACAGACAAGCGTGCCATTCAGCCAGAGCGGCCTCACCCTCAAGGCGGTGGCGTCCCAGTCCAAGGCGGCAGTGTCCCGGGCGGCCGCGAACCGGATCATGATCGAAGCGGCCAAGCACAAGGGCAAGCTGTACAAGTTCGGCGCCGCCGGGCCCAAGCGGTTCGACTGCTCGGGCTACACCATGTACGTCTACAAGAAGGCGGCGGGCAAGAAGCTGCCGCACAAGGCGAACCTGCAGCAGCGGTACGGCAAGGCCATCGCCAAGTCCCGGGCCCGCCCCGGTGACCTGATCATCATCCGTGACGGCTCGTACGGCACGCACGCCGGCATCTACGCCGGTGGCGGCATGATGTGGGCCGCCCCGCGGGCCGGCAAGACGGTCACCAAGCAGAAGATCTGGAGTAGGAACTACGTGGTCCGGCGCCTGGTCTGAGTCGGTCCACCCGGCTGCCTGCGCTTCGCGTCCGGGCATCACACAGCGCCGCCTGCACCCGTCTCGGTCGGGCGCAGGCGGCGCTGTCGTACGACCTGATTCGTGATGCTGGTGAGTCCGCGCTCAGCGCAAGGGGATGTCGGTGGTGTCGTGGGCCGGCCTGGGGCCGTGGATGCGTCGCTGGTCGGGGTTGATCGCCACGTCGTTGATGCTGGCTTCGCGACGACTCATGTATCCATGCTCGTCGAATTCCCACTGTTCGTTGCCGTAGCTGCGCCACCATTGGCCGCTGGGGTCGTGCCATTCGTACTGGAACCGCACGGCGATGCGGTTGTCGTGGAAGGCCCAAAGTTGCTTGCGCAGGGCGTAGTCCAGTTCGCGTCTCCACTTATGGGTCAGGAACGCTTCAATCTCGGCGCGGCCGGTCAGAAAGGTGTCGCGGTTGCGCCACATGCTGTCGGGGGTGTACGCGGCGGCGACGCGTCGGGGGTCACGGGTGTTCCAGGCGTCCTCGGCGGCCTGGACTTTGGCGCGGGCGGTGTCGACAGTGAAGGGTGGCAGCGGATGCCGTGGGGGTTGCGGCGTGCTGGATGGGTCTCTGGTCATGAGGTCTCCTGGGACGGGTGCTGCTGGAAGCGGTTTCGGCGAACCATGTCGCGCAGGGCGTCATTCTCCGCCTGGAGCTGGGTGAGCTGGTCACGGATCGGCGCGAGAGCGTCGTGCAGTTCGGCTTCGTTCCAGCGTGGCGTGATGTGTTGCGGGCAGTTCCAGTCGTAGCTGTGGACCTCGACGGTGATGAGCCGTTCCACCACGCCGGGCGTGCGGAGGGTGCCGAACCTGCCGGCGAGGTGGGCCGGCATGCCGTCGCGGATGTCGTGGACGGTTGCCGTTCCCAGGATCTTGAGTCGTCGACGGTGGGCGTAGTCCATCAGGAACAGGGACACCCGCGGTGAGCAGCCCAGGTTGCCGACGGACAGGTACTGCCGGTTACCGCGAACGTCGGCCCAGGCCAGGACGCTGTGCCCGGCGACCGGGTCAAGCGGGTGCAGGAAGCCCGGTGGGCCGCCGCGGTACTGCAGGTAGGGCCAGCCGTCGGTGTTGACGGTGGCGAGGTAGAAGCCGTCGCGGGCGGTGATGAACGTGATCTCGTCGGCGCCGAGCAGGGCGTCGGTGTCCCAGCCGGCGATCATGCGCTCGATGGCGGCACGGCTGCCGTAGCGCTGTTGGGCGGCGGCAACCGGCGCGGTCGTCAGGTGCTGAAGGTAGTGGTGCGGCATCGTCGGCGTCCCCTCGGGCCGTTCAGATACGCGGCGCCCGGCAGCCGCGGAGCGGGTCGTGCCGGCGCGGCGCGTCCGGTCAGATCAGGGTGCGGGTGAGGAGGAGGCACCGACACGGTCACCATCCGCGGTCCGGCCAGCTGTCCGGCATCCTCCACCCCTAACCACTGAAATAGGTTTTAGTGGTTAGAAGCTAGATCGCTTTCGTCTTACCTGTCAACTGCACTACGCCGGTAAGATGGATGAGTGACGGCACGACCATTGACCGGCGAACCGCTGGCCCTGGACCTGGTGAACACTGAGTGGGTCGACCATGGCCGCACGGTGGACCTCTTCGACGAGCCCGGCGGACTGCTGGCATGGCTCCACGAGCAGCACCTGACCGGCAACCACACCACCGTCGCGGCACCCCTGCGACAGGCCCGATCGGCGCTGCGGCAAGCTCTTGAACAACCCGACGAGCACGCCGAACAGCAGCTCAACGCGATCCTGGCGCGCGGCGTCGTGCGGTACACGCTGCACCAGGGCGCCGTGCGTGAGGGCTCGGACGTCGACGCCGACTGGTCTGCCGCCTGGCACGCCGTCCGTAATTACCTAGACCTGATACGCCAGGATCCCACCCGGATCCGGCGCTGCGCCCACCCCGCCTGTGTCCTCTACTTCTTTGACATCTCCCGCAACGGCACCCGCCGCTGGTGCTCCATGGACGGCTGCGGCAGCCGCGCCAAAGCCGCCCGTCACTACCAACGCCACCGGACAACACCCGGCTGACCCCTCGGCCACGCCCTCCGGATAACGCCATGCCACGTCTTGGACAAGACCTCAACCTGCCCCCCGACGGATACGCGACCGGGTCCAAGATTCACCGCCTGGAGTACCCGCGCAAGGCCGCATGACGAGGAAGCTAGCTTTCAGCGCCCCAGACCTGCAGGCTGCCGCCAGTGTCCAGGCCGCTGCGAGTGAGAACGCTGCCGTTGGTGGCCTGATAGGTGGTGAGGGTTCCGGTCTGCGGGTTGGTGATCAGAAGCCGGGATCCGGACCACACGGCCGGCATGTCGTCCTGAGTGTCTTGCCGGTGGACAGGTCGTGGCGTTCCAGCCGGTAGCGGGTTGTGCCTGCGGCGGTGCCGTCGATCGCGGGACACGGCGGCTGGTTCAGCGATTCGGTGACGGCCCAGCCGCCGGTCAGCGCAGTGTCGGGGAACCAATCGCTGGCCGGCGCGACGGTCCGCGGTCGGTCGGCATGCGCGGGGTCCAAGGCAACCAACCGTCCTGCGCGCAGACCGGCGATGGTGTGTGCGGCGAGCTGCCGCACCTTGGTCATGGCGAGCGGGTCCGCGCTGGTACCGCCCGTGTCTTGCTCGGTGACCTGTCGGACGGTGCCGGTGGTGGTGTCATCGAGCACCTCGACGACACCACCACGGTTCACCACGATGCCGTGAGGTGCGCCGGCCAAGGTTGCTACCGGGCCACCGGCCTGCCCGCAGGCGGCGGACAACGCGGCCGCAGAGCCAACCGTGAGCATGGTCCGGACGTAAGACTTAGGGCGACGTCTCATCGGCATGAAGGCCTTCCCTTACGACTTGGAGGCACGAACATTTGTGGTGGGTCCCGGCCGGCCTCGACCCGGATCCGCGGGCGTCGCCAGTGCACGTAGTCGCAGACAGCGGCATACGAGATGCCTTCCATCTCCTCCTCGGCCAGCAGCCGATCATAGATCCGCTTCACCGTGCGCCGTTGTTTGCGCGGTGCATCGAATTCGGTCAACGGCATGACGTCGATCGCCGGTTTGAACGGGTCCAACCGCGACTTACGCGGCGGCAACTTTCTCCGCGGTGCCGGCCAGGCCGAACTCGGCGCTTCGCGAACTGTCCGCCGGTGCCCGCCGTGTTTGGCCGCGAGCGACCGGATCGACAGCCCTTCCAGCCGCGAGTCCGGGCGGACGGCCGCGGCCCATGGCAGGCTCGCTCACGTCGGAGCAAACCGATCC
Source organism: Actinoplanes sp. SE50/110 (assembly GCF_900119315.1). Classification (NCBI taxonomy): domain Bacteria; kingdom Bacillati; phylum Actinomycetota; class Actinomycetes; order Micromonosporales; family Micromonosporaceae; genus Actinoplanes; species Actinoplanes sp. SE50/110. The sequence continues at coordinate 6,895,584 of NZ_LT827010.1, forward strand.
CCTCACCGCTCCGCCGCGGGGTGGGCCAAGACTCGGCTCTGGCGCCGAAAGCGTGATTGATCTAGGAGTTCAGTATCCGTGGCACCTCGCCACCACTTCCCGTGCTGCGTTCGCCGCGCTGTGGGTGGATGGTCCAGACTACGTGGATGGGTGATCACTTGGCGGACGCTGAGCCGCAGCTCGCGGAACTCACGGATCACCAGCGAAGACTACGAAGACGCTTCCTGCAGTCACGGGTTGTTTCCGTGCCTCAACCGTGGCGGCCCGCGAAGACGCCGTGCACCTCGGTCGGGGGCCTGCAGGGCGTCGGCTTCGCCGCGGACCCGGCCAGCCGCAGGGATCTATTGCTGGTGACCTCCTCCGACGGGCACGGCTTGTTCGATGCCGTCAGCGGGCAGAAGCTGGCTCGAGACCGGGACCTCGACCCCGGCGTGCCCTGCCCGGACGGAGACCTGTGCTGTCCTGGGCTGGGTCCGATCGCGGCGACGTCTGTGCGGATCGCCGGATTGCACGGCGGCGGGTTGCACACCGGCACCCGTGACGGCTGGCTGATCGACGTCGTCAGTCCCGACTGGCCGAACCAGCGTGTTCTGCTCTCCTACAGGAGTGACCCCTTCAGCGGCGAGGAGGGCGCCACGTGGTGGCACATTTTCCACTCGAGATTTTCGGAGCTTCGAGCGGCCGGCTTCTCGCCCTCCGGTAGCACCTTGGTGGTCGCCACCAGCAGCGACATCACCGTCTGGACGAGGGAGCGGCCGCCAGTCGCCTGAACTCGACCACCCAACGGGACGCCTCGGCGGAGCAGGCCGAATCGAGCCTCTCGTACATCTGCCGTCACACAGTCGCGCGAGAGCTGAGTTCGAGCACCAGATGCTCGGGACTTTCCACCGATGTGCCCTCAGCGCTCCTGGCACGCTTGCTTGATGAGTGCATGCTGACCGTATGACCGACGGCGTCTGGATCGTAGTTGCGGTCGCGCTGCCGTCATTGATCGCGGTGGCCGCTCAGCCTGTTATTGCTGCGACGGCGAGCCGCGGGAACACGGCCGGCCGAAGAGGTCAGCGCCCGACGCGGGGACAAGGCCATCCGCGCGTTGGACCGTCGCCGTCGTAAGGCCGCCCGTGGTGACCTGAGGGGTAAGGGTGGGGGCGGCGACTTCAAGACGGCGTCGGATGCCGCGTTCGCGTCCGACACCACGATGGGTGCGTAGCCGTACCGATGCCGCAGACAAGGCGTGGGATGACGTCGACACCTCAGGCGCTCGCCCGCGTCTTCGGCGAGCTGGACCACCACGCGAACGGCTCGTCGCCTGGTCGCCGGGCATCGCGGTCAAATACCCGCAGACCCTCGACGGCCTGCTGCGGGTGCTGCCCGCCGGCATGGAACTGCCGCCCTCGACAGCGAGGCGGGCGCCGACCAGCTGCAGGGGCCCTTACCCGGTGGTTCAGCGCCCTGGCGCCGCCCTGTTCCGCCTCGACGTGCAGCTGCTCGAGAAGATCCTGTGGCGAGTGCTCTACGGCGCCGCCGTCCGCGCCGAGGAGATCCTCACCCCTCGACATCGGCGACCTCGAACTGCCCAACAAACGCGCCAAGGTGCACGGCAAAGGCGGCCGCATCGAATGGGTCCGCGTTGAGTGGATCAGTGAGCCTTTTTCATCGTGCGTAGCGGCCGGCTTCGACATGGTGCAGGACGCGAGGATGGCCTGCACAATCGCGGTCGCGCGGCGCGGGCAGCAGCGCAGCTTGGCCAAGATCTTCCAGGTCTTGAGCGTGGCGATCGCCCGCTCGCCGCGGGCGCGGATCTTCGCGTGTGCCCGGTTGACCGCCTTCTGCCGGCGTGACAGCTTCGGCCGGAATCGGCGCCGCTTGAACGGAGTGCGCACGCTGCCGCGAGCGCTCTGATAGCCCTAATGGAGTCAGAGCGGCCAGGAGCATGGGATTCAGCTGCTCCATCAGGGCGATCACCGTCTCGGGCGCCCGAGACGCCAGCTGGTCCGCGGCCCGCTGAACGGAGACGCCTGCCAGCTCCCGCCACAGCTGCTCCAACACCTCTTGGTCCGGGGCCGTACTGAATCCTGGGCGGCCGGGTCCGAGGCGTTGGCGGCAGCCGGTGATGCTTCGAGGGCTTCCCGGAGCTCCTCGACGGTCCAGCCGTCGGAGGCCAGCATCCCGGCGACCTAGTGAGCGAGGGACGCGACGCGGCCGCGGGCGCGCTTGCGCTGCGCTTCGGTGTCGCAGAGCTTCCAGGGCAGCGCGTCGACGACGAGGTCGGCTTTGGGCAGGTGGCCCTTGATGTCCGGTGGGCGAGATCCCCGGTGGTGAGGTTTGTCGCCCGCATGGACTCGGTGTCCTGGGGCCGGTTCCGTCGTTGGCGTAGACGTCAGACCCCCCCGATAGCAAGGACGTGAAATGAGCATTTGGCAGAGTTCCCTCGAAGGCGGCAGCGGATGTCTCGACCTCGGTCGCGGTTTGTTCGGCGGCGGGGACACGAGCATCGGCCCCGGGCAGCAGCACAACGGAGGATGGGGTGGCGCCGATGACTGCGGCGACGACGCCGACGGCGACCACGGCTGGGTCGGTCACGGCGGCCACCCGGGCCAGGGCAGCTTCGACGACTGCGACCCGGGCCGGGGCAGCTCCGACGACTGCGACCCGGGCCGGGGCGGCAACGGTTCGATGGGCCACGACCACCACATGATCCCGTTCTGCCACTGACGACGTGCGCTGACAGCCGGCGGCAACGGGCCGCCGGCTGCCGGCCGGGCACCGGCACTTGACGGAGGCTGCGATGACCCCGCCGAGCGGCCTGAGCATTCAGGACGACCTTCTGGACGTGATCCAGAAGGTGCTGCAGGGAGCCGCCGCCAACCTACGCCCCGATCTGGAACGCCGGATGCGCCTGGCCGCCGCGGAGCTGGCCGGCGGGGGCTCCACGATGATCGTCGCGGAAGCGGTGATGGACGCCCTGCAGTTGCTGGAAGTCGATCTTCGGAGCCGGCGTGCGGCGATGGCCGACCCCCGCCGCCGGGCGTGCCTCGCCTTCGAGGCGCGTGACGACGAGGGCCGCCTTCGCGCGTTTCAGGCACAAGCCGGCAAATGGCCACGGGCACTCAGCGACGCGTTGTCGGCGACCATGTCGGACATCGAGTTCGCCGTGCACAACTGGTTGCGAGCCCTGCTCGATGAGGGCATCGCGGTGATCGAGTCACAAGGGCTGGCCGGCGCCGACCTCGACGGCTGGCTGCGACAGCGCCTCGTGGTCGAGACCGAAGCGGTACATCGGGCGTTGCACGTGGCCGCGCGCGAGATCGGCGAGCGGGTCGCCGCCTCGATCGGGGTGAGCGAGGCCGTGCCGCCGGTGCATCTCGACCTCGAACCGCCGGCGGAGCTGGTCGCCCACATCCGCCGCGGCCCACGGGTGCTGTCTGAGCGGCAGACGATGGCCACCCGTCTGGTCGGCGTACTCATGCCAGCCTACAGCGGCATCATGATCGCCCTCATCGTTCCCCGGTTCCTCGGCCTCGCGATGCCGTACTGGCTGTCCACGGCCGTTGCGGCGTCCGGTGCGATCGCCTTGGGCGGGACCGCCCTAGCCGGGGAGAAGCAGCGGCAGCGCAGCCGGCGCAACAGCGAGAGCGCCGCCGAGCTGAGGTCGCTCATCGACACCTTCCGGATGGCCGTCGGCAAGCGGGCACGCGACGGGATCCGCGCCATCGAGCGGCAGATGCAGGCCGGGTTGAGCGAGGCGGTGACCGACCAGTCCCAGCGGCTGCTCGCAGTCGCCGAGGCGTCGCGACGTTCGGCTCAGGCGGGCGAGCAGCCGGAGCAGGCCCTGGCCGCCATCGATATCGACCTCGCTTTCATCGGCGAGCTGCGAGAACGTACCCGACAACTCAGCCCTCCCCGCCAAGCGCTGCCCGCGCCCGGTGAGCAGACGATGGCCCTCGACGCCGTAGCACTCCCCAGCGCCTCGGGATCGCCCAGCCACCCCTGTCCCGCGCGACCAGCCGGCTCGAACGGCGGCTCGGCGTCACCCTGCTCGACCGCGACCACCACGGCGCCCGGCTGACCAAGGCCGGCGCGGTGGTAATGCCTGTCGGCGGAGATGGTAGCGCCGTCGCCTCGGTGCCCCAACCGAGTGCTGGCCGCGCGTCGAAAGCCCCCACCACCATCGGTGGGGTCTTCGTCAGTCGCATTCCCGGCATGGCCGTTCCACCAGCTACGACGTCGAATTTCTCGACATCCTCGATGTGGCCGACCTGGGCGCGCTGCCCAAAGGCCGCGCCGTGGTGCTGGCCTCCGGATCCGTGCCGACCCTGGTGCGCACCCTGCCGTGGATGAGCGGCCCGCACGCCGCGGCGGTCACCGCGTCGATCCGGGCCCACGACCCGGCCGCCGAGGACACGATCGCCGAGGCCCTGGAGTCGCTGCGCGAGGTCGAGCAACAGGAGGCGACCGCCGGCACCCCATGGACCTGCGCACCTACCTACGGCCGCTGCGGGCCGCCGTCGGCCGACCACCGGCGCCACGTCGGCCGCCGAAACCCGTCAGCTGACCAGCTGGCTGCTCACCCACCCCGACCGACTCGCTGAAGACGACCGCGAACAACTCGCACGAGCGCGCGGTGCCTGCCCACATCTGGACGCCCTGGCCACCCACGTCTCGGCGTTCGCCGAGATCTTGACCGCCCGAGACGGGCAGAGGCTCAACGACTGGATCGCCGCGGTCGTAGCCGACGACCAGCCTGACCTGCGATCCTTCACCGCCGGCCTGCGCCGTGACCACGACGCCGTCGTGAACGGGCTGACCATGACCTACAGCTCCGGAGTAGTCGAAGGGCACGTCAACCGCATCAAGATGATCAAGCGCCAGATGTACGGTCGCGCCAACCTCGATCTGCTACGCAAACGAATCCTTCTCGCCTAACGGGTCAATCCCGATCACGAAAAGTAGGTCAGATCCAGTTTTCACGCGCCGCCGACAGGATGCGCTGGCGAAAGCGAAAGCAGCCCGCGACGAGATCTGCCAGCTCACCGCAACCAGCATGCTGGGGCGTGACCGTGGACGCACCGATGATCCACCGTGAGGGCGAGATCCCCTGGATCCGAAACCTGATCTCTCGCTGCCGCGAATCGGAGACGGCACCCTTCCTGAAGCAACTCGGCTCGGTATGGGCGCAGCACACGGTCCACGCCGACGAGCCGATCGCAAAGCCGACAAGAACGGACACGACTGGACCCGCTGGGAAGTCAGCCTGCGCGTCCGTGAGCACCCACAGATTTCAGCCCGATTTCCGGCATAGCCCGACACCACCGGGTTCGCACATGGAGGAATGATGACCTTTCGTGACAAGTCCGTGATCCGACAACAGTCGAGTGACGACATCGATACGTTTCGTGGTGTGAAGAGTTCAGCGCCGACCACCGGCGAAGCCACCAACGCGGACTCTTCCACGTCCGTGGATGTGCCAACTACCTCACCCTCGGACGGCTTGAGCCGCGACCTCGCGCCGCCGTACGTTGCGCCGATGACCACCAGCGCCAGCTCTGTCATCACCGCCATCAACACCCGACGGCCGGGCCTGAAGCCCGCAAAACAGCACATGCTGATGTTTTTTATGCAGGGCCACCACCTTGCCTGGCGCGACCGGGCCCTGTTCGACGAGCCCATGCACGCCACCGAACGAGCCGTTGAGATCGACGCCAGCGCGGACAGCGCTGAGCCTCAGATCACGGACGAAGCAGCCCTGAACACCATCGGGTACGTCATCGCCCGGTACAGCGCACTGTCACCAGCCGACCTACGCACCCTCATCCAGGCATCGCAGCCGTGGCAGACAGCCACCAAACCGGGCTCCGAATCCCGCATCGAGTGGGCGCTCCTGCGCGACTGGTTCCAGCGCCCGGACGAGACCGACGACCCGGACGATGAGCGACCCAACCGTGCCGAGGTGGCCGCAGCCGAGGCCTACCTGGCGTCTCGCGCCCGGAAGTAATCACTGACAGCAGGGGGTATGCGTGGCTGGTCAAGCTGGCACTCCGGTCGAATGGGACCTCGAACAGTTCAAGGTTGAAGCCCCACGCTGGCGTGACGCCGTGCATCCCCCTGCAGAGATTTACATCAAGGTCGAAAGATGGTGGCGGCTGCTGAAACGCGTCGACGCCCGTATCGAGGCTGTCCCGGTCCGCCCGGAGAACAATCCCGAGGGCAACCTGTGGTGGATGTGGGTACCCGACGTCGAATGGGAGGACGAGCACGGACGAGGGTTCCGGCTTTCGTGCTACTTCCGCGTGTACGAGAAAGACGATCCTCCACGCCTGGTCTGTGACGAGTTCCGCAGCGAGCGGACGAGGTAAGCACTCCCTCTAAGTGATCTAGACTCGGCGGGTTCCGACCACCCCCTAAGGAGGCGCTTGTGCAGCTGACCGAAGTACTCGACGTGCTTAAGCGCCTCATCGAAGCAGCCGAACACCCCGATATCACCGAGGTCAGCGTGTTCTCCCGCGGCCCCGAACTCCCGCGCAACGGCATCGCCGTGAAAGACCGCTGGTCCGGCGCGTAATTGTCCTTTGCCAGGACAGTTGAGGCAGCGGCGGGCCGCTGAGCTGAGCTGCCTCATTTTGAGTGGCAAGCAACGGAGTCCGGTTCGCCGTTGAAGATGAAGTAACTCGCAGGATTTTGGTCAGGACGGGAGCCGCTGAAGGCGTCAATCGACCGTGTGCTCGCGGCGGTCGGGGCGGATGACGATGGTGCTGACGGTGCCGTTGCCCCAGACGGTCGTGTTGAGCATCGCCTTGTGGTCGGTGGAGAGCATGGAGAACTCCGGCACGAACCGATCGGTGAACAGCCCTCCGAAGCCGCTTCGCAGGGCGGTCGAGTGGCCTCCGGCCAGATCCCAATGGTCCGACAGCCGGACCCTGACCCAGGCGTACTCGGGTTCGACCTCTTCAGGGTCGCTGTAGTTGACGTTGAGAAGGAACTCACGACGGCTGTCGAGGACGCCGTATTCGGTAGCCATGTGCAGCCAGCCAGCGTTGACCTTCGCCGGCATCTCGGGGTCTTCGACGTCGACCATCTCGTCCGAGTCGAACCTTCCGTGCTCTGGTCCGCAACTGGCCGGTGAGTAGTAAGGCGGAGCAGGTGGCAGCGGCAAGCTGACCTCATCGCTGACCCGCTCCAAGAACTCAAGTCCCGCTGGAACGAGGTCCGCCGCGACGGCGGCATCGGTAACTGACACGAGCGGGATGGTAGCTGACCGCTAATCCAATCAATGGACCGAGAGATCACCGGTCACATCGGTTGGTCATTGACACTCGTTCGTGCCTCACCTATCCGGCAGAACCACCTGGATGCCTTACATCAAGTGGCAGTACCTCATCCCGGATGGCCAAGGACAGTAATGCGACGACCGTTAGAACCGAAGCCGTCCGGGCGGGGCCGCCGTTGGCCGTTAAAAGCACATCAGGAGGGTCTGGGGTGCGACGTGTTCGCAGTCTGGCTGCGGCGAGGGTTCCGGCCTGCCATGCTGCGCCGATCGACGCTGCGGTCGGTGCGGCTTCAGCGGGGTCCCACAGGTGATGCCCGGCGTAGAGCAGCAACCATCCGTTCCGGGTGACCGCCGTTCGCCAGGCAGGGGTGTAAGTAGTCACCCCGTCGATACAACCGGCTTCTCCGGGCGAGACGATCCGGATACGGGCGCGCATGGGGCCAGCTGGTCCGATGGTGCCCGGCCAATCCAGCAGGGGCCGGGCTGGCTGGTTGAGATCCACCTCGGTGGTCGTGCCATAGGCGACCGAGGGTGGATAGCAGTGTGGTGCTGAGCCGCCGCCGGCCGCTGGGTAGCGTCCCTGCGCCCCTACCCGGACGACGGCGTGGCCTGCCCGCAATTGGTGCTGGCCGCCGCCGCCGAGCCCGGCCCAGTCCGGGCCGCCGCCCGGCAGTGGCAGATCTCCGCGAACACCCTGACCCTGCAGCACGACCGGATCCGCACCGGCACCCACAGCGCGGCCGCCACGGCGTTCCCGCCGCTGGCCCCGGCACCCGCCCCCCGCCAGGCACCACAGGCACCGCCTTCCAGCCGGCAACCGTATGGGAGGAGGCATCTACCGCAGCGTCTCGGTGATCAGCGCCGCTGGCCCTCCACGGCTAAGGGATGCAGTACCACTACGCAACTTCTTGCAGACCTTGAAAATGCAAGGCATCAGAAAAGGCGAGCCGCATACCGCCGGCACGCCACGAACGCCTAGCGGCTGAACAGCAGAAAGCCGAGGAGGGGACCCTAGGACGTCCGGCCGCGCGCGTACCGCGTCGCACGCCACCCATCTATGGATCGGCGCTTCGACGGTAGTTAGTGTGACGTCGACTGAAAGTTTTGCTCTGGACTTGCAAAGATCATCCTGAACGCCCAAAGTGGTCAGTGCCCCTCCACGCGGGATCGATGTAGACCTCGCCGGCGCGACCGGTCCACCCCATAGGAGGTCCAGTCAGGCACGACAAATGCGGCAACGACGCCCTCCGCTCCAGCGCCGAACCCGGACGCTCACCCCGAAGAAAGAGAGACACAGAACCATGTCCCGAATGACCCGCAGCGCGGTCCGAGGAATCCTCGCGACCCTGATGGTGCTTCTCGGCGCCGTCGCGACGCTCATGACGTCGCCGACCGCAGCCAGCGCCTCACCAATCGGCGCCACCGAGCTAGGCGCCGTGGACCTGGGCGGCTACTGCCGCTCACAAGGCAACGTGGACGCCGTGCTGTCCGGCGGCACCGCTTACGACTGGCACTGCCGCACCCGGGATGGCCAGAACACGGACCTGTCGTTCACGAAGGCATGCCAGTGGACCTACCCCGGTGAATTGCCCGGTTCCGCGGCCTTCGTCTTCGACCGGATCGACAACTTCTACGCCCCGGCGTCGGTGCAGTGCTGGAAGGCCAGCACGGATGAGGTCACCGCGCCGGCTCTCGACGGCTACTGCTCGCATCACCCGACGGGCGACCGTGCGGTGCTGACCGGCAATACCGTCTACGACTGGAAGTGCGAGTCGCAAAGCCCCAACGGGCCGGTCTACTCCCCCGTGAACGTGCTCCAGGCCTGCCAGCAGACCAAGATGCGCAACAGCGCCGTCGACCGCTTCACCAACTTCTACGACCCGTACTCCTGGCAGTGCCGGGTGTAACCAGGAAGGCTGCCACGTAGTTTCCTGTTTAGAGTCAACAGCAACGCTGGTCAATCGCTTGATAGCCCGAGCGACACACCGCTCGGCGCGCGACTCTGACCAGCGTTGCTGTTAGCTTTTCGGCCCGGAGTTCGGCTTCGACGGTGGCGAGCGTCTGCTGATCCTCTGCGCGCCGTATGCCATATCGCCCGCAGGCCAGCTTGCATAACGCTGCGTGACGCGAAAGCGGGCGGTCGCGACGAACTTGCAACAGTCAAATACGCGATCCTTCCAGTACCGACAGCGACGCGTGCGAGCCGGGACGTTACGGGCGGCCGTCGTGGCCGCCAATCCTTGCCCGTCGGAATCCGCAGGGCGCGGGGCGTCATGCTCGCGCGCCCCTTGCCGCGGTGACGGTGGTCGCCGCCGCGCTATCGGGCCGGCGGGCAGTCGGGCGGGAAGTCGGGCGGGCACGCTCAACCAATACTCGCTACTTTGCCAACTCGCCGATTAGGTTCATCACAATCGACTGTAAAAGCTCCTAACACGATCTTTTAGCGGGTCCAGTTAATCACTCGGCGCCAGCAGATCAGGACACAGGCGAGGCTGACCAGGCCGTCGTGGATGTCGAGTCGGCGTTCCCACCGCACCGCGAGCCGGCGGAACTGGTGCAGCAGGGCGAAGGTCTGTTCGACGACGTAACGCAGCTTTCCCAGGCCCTTGATCCCGGTGGTCTTGGGCTTCGGGATGATCGGTTCGGTGCCGCGCTCGCGGCAGGCCTGACGGAACGCTGCACTGCTGTAGGCCTTGTCGGCCAGCAAGGCGCCGAAGCGTCGCCGCGGCCGGCCGGGCCGACCGGCGATCGGCGGGTAGCAGTCGAGCAGATCGAGGGCCCGTTTGATGTCAGGCACGTTCGCACCGCTGGTCAGCACGTAGATCGGAGTGCCGTTGCCGTCGCAGATCAGGTGGTGCTTCGAGCCGGGTTTGCCGCGGTTGACCGGCGACGGGCCTGTCCCGGCACCCCCTTTTTCGCGTCGATGTGACTGCCGTCCATCGCCGCTCTCGACCAGTCGATCCGATTCGCCGCGTTCAACCTGGCCAGCAGTATCTGATGCACTTGGTCGAACACGCCGGCTTCGGTCCAGCACTGCAGCCGGCGCCAGCAGGTCATCCCGGAGCCGAAGCCGAGCTCCTGCGGCAGATCCTCCCAGCCGATGCCGGTATGCAGCACAAACAGAATGCCCTGCAGACACAGCCGGTCCGGGACCGGCCGCGGCCCCGGAGCCTTCGCCGGCCACGGCGGCAGTACCGGCTCGATCAACTCCCACAACTCGTCATCGATTACCCACGCCTTGCTCACGACGACCGAACGAGACTGATCTTCACCCCGCAACGCTGACAAACATCGATTCAGCAGATCGTGTTAGGAGCTTTAAAGCGGGTGTTGTAAACGTGCGACCAACAAACCGGGCGAACCCGCCGAGAAAAGTCAAAGAGGTTCTATCGAAGGAACAGCGGACGTAGTAAGACTGCTCCGTCCCCGATCCGAAGGACGCCTGCCCGAGCATGCTGCGGTCGAACCGGCAGTCCTCGAAGGTAGAACCTTGGGCGCTGAACTGCCCGATGGATTGCCCTGAGTAGTCGGCGCCCGCCACGTGCTTGTGATTGACGATGATCTTTTCCATTACGCGTACAGAGGGTCGGTCAGATCGATGGTGATGGCATTACCCAGGTTGTTTATGAACGTCGCCCGCGAACCGTCAGCCACTATCTCGTAGAACGGATTCCCGTTCCGCAGGAAGAGCACCCAGACCAGTTGGCCCGCGGCATCCAGCCGGGCGAAGAATCCTTCCGATCCGTGAGCACCTTCACCACTGATTATGTAGCCGTCCGGGACTGCGGTACGCGCCGACTCGTCTACCTCAGCCACCGCGTCTGGGTCAACGGCGAGTCGCTCGGCCGGGTTGAACGGCTCGCCAACCTCGAACCGGCTCAAAGCCGCACCGTCAACCTCGATGGCGCGGGCAGTGCCATCCGCCCGGTATAGACCGGAAAACGCCGGCACCTCTCCCTGTTGCCACATGTCGGCAATCATGCCCGTACGCCTCACTCCCATTTCGGCCGCTCATGCAAGCCCTGCCACGGTACCCGGCAGCCATTCTCGTCCTTGTTCCGCTTGCTCGTCATACGCTTCTCGAAGCTTTTATCCCAATTCATGCCGGTGCTTTTGGCTGGGTTAGCCGCCTCGGGGTCAAGAACTTCGATCTTTACTCGGTACGTCGGGTCTTCGGCACGCACCTCGCGAGCGGCGTCCAAGCGGCGGTTGTCATAGCTGACCAACTGGCCGTCACGCTCAAGCACACGCAGCGCGGTGCCCTCCCTGTTCCAGTCCCAGGTGCCGTCCTTCATCGATTGCACGTAGTCGTTTGGCGAGACTGTCCGCTGCGAAAAGTTGATGTCGTTGGGATCAACCCAGTCGGCCAACCCCTCCGCGAGATCCTCGGCTGCCTTCTGGCCACAGCCGTCGTCGTCCCCGTTATCACCGCCGGCAATCTGCAGCCCTTCGGTGGCGGCCACTGCGCCCGCTGCGGCCGCGATGTTCGGTGCGTCGTTGCCACCCGCGCCAGCAAACACCGTCCCGGGCAGCTGCTTCGTCGCGTCAATGTTGGTGACCAGGCCGGCGCCACCGACTAGAGCGATCGCCGCTGGTGGCTTGACCACCGTGGTACCGACTGGTCCCGGTTGGGCTGCCTTGACGGCCGCCGCGTGCTGGGCTGCGTCCGCGGCGAGACGCTGTTGGCCGAGTTTCACAGCGGCGTCGGTCTCGGCTTTCAGTCTGGCGGCTGCGGCTTGCGCTGCGGCGATCCGCTGCGCGACGTAGGCGTTGTACGCGGCGGTCATTGCAGCCACGTGCGCGTTGGCGGCCGCCTGCGCGATCGCGAGCTGGTAGGTGGCCTGGGCCTGACCCTGCGCCGCTGCCGCGCTGAGGTGAGCTGCGTACGCGTTTTGCTGGTACGCGTACGAACTGGTCTGCGTGGCCATGCCGCCCCAGCTGCTGGCGCTGTTGGCGACGTTGTGGCTGTACTCGTACGATTGGTAGCCCTGGTAAGCCAGGTATCCGGTGCCGGCAACCGCGACTATCCCGAGGATGGCCCAGCCGACCGGGTTGGAGCCCAGGAATACGCCGCCGAGCGCCACGAGCGGGTTGTGCCCGTCGGCGTCGATGTTGTTTAGCGGGCTGGCGTTGCCGTAGCCGTACTGGTTGGCTTGTGCCGCCGGATCGGGCTTAAGGGTGTAGGTGTCGCGGGAGTTGAATCCGGCCGATTCGGGGTTGTACCAGCGGCTGTCGGTGTTGAGCAGTGTGGTGTCCTGGTCAGACCAGCCGCCCTGGAAGCCCAAGGGCAGTTTGTCTGCGGTCGAGGCAACTACTTCACCGGACGGGTCGTAGACGGCGGATCGGTTCAGGCTGCCGTCGGCCGGGTCGTACGAGCCGCGTATGTCGCCGTGGCGGGCATCGGCGAATAGCCCGCGGCCGGGGCTGCCGTCCAGGGTCGCTGACAGCGGTCGCGAGTCGGGATCGCGGAAGATCTGCCCTCGGGGGGTGTGCCCGGCTCCGGGTACGAGTACTGGCGAGTTGTCGATTCCGCCGTATCCAAAGGCGATGCCGTTGCGGGTGGCCACCCGTCCTTGTGCGTCGTAGGCGTAGGTGACTGTGTATCCGGGGTCGGCGGCCGTGGTCATCTGTTCGAAGGCGTCGAACGTGTAGGTGGTGGTGGCGCTGTTTTCGGTGGTGCTGCGGATGGTGCCGCGCGGTGACCAGGTGTTAGCCAAGCTGGGTTGTGTGCCGCCGGTCGCGGTGAGCAGCCGGTTGCGCTCGTCGAATGCGTAGGTGCGGGTGTCGGTGCCGGCGCTGACCGTGGTGCGGTTTGAAGCGTTGTCGTAGCCGTACGCGACGGTCGAATTGTCGGGTCGTGTCCATGAGGTTTGCCGGCTGAGGCCGTCGTAGCCGTAAGCGTTGGCGCCGTCGCCGGCGATTCCGGTGACGCTTTACCGGTCAGCAGGTCGTCTCTGTCGTAGGTGTAGGCGAGCTTGGCGGACTGGGTGCCGTTGGCTTTGGTGAGGGTGTCGCTGGCCAGCCGGCCCAGGTTGTCGTAGCCGTAGGTGCGTGACAGCGATCCGGTGCCTTGGCTGACTGTTTGCACCTCACCGGTGGGGCGATAGGTGTAGGTGAGCGTTTTTGCGATCAGCGGGTCGGTGACCGTTTTGAGCCGCCCGGCGCTGGTGTAGGTGAACGCGGCTGGGCCGGCCCCGTCGCTGCGGTTGGAAAGCCGGCCTTCGGCGTCGTAGGTGTAGGTAGCGGTGCCACCGGGCCCGGCGACGTCGGTAAGCAGGCCGCGGTCGTTCCAGCTGTAGGTGTTGTCGCCGCCGGTGGTGCTGGCCTTGCGGAGTTGTCCCAGCGCGTCGTAGTCGAAGGATCGGGTGGTGCTGGCGCCCTCGGCGCCGCTGCCGCGTTCCGTGGTGATCTGGCCGAGCCCGTCATAGTCGCGTTCGACGGACACGCCGCCGGGCAGGTTGGCACGGATCGCTTGGGCACCCTGGTCGTAGATGAAGGTCCAGGTGCGGTCCATGGCTGCCGGGTGCGCGGCGGTGGCTGGTTCCACCGCTTCGACGGGCGCGCCCCAGTCGTTGTAGCGGTATTCGGTGACATGCTGGTTGCCGTCGCTGGTACGGGTGCGGTTGCCGAGTGCGTCGTAGTCGAGCCCGACCGTGACTGCGGAGGCAGGGTCGGTGGGTGTGCGCAGCTGGGTGATGGTGCGTACGTTGCCGCCGCCGTCGTAGCCGTAGTCGGTGATCCGGCCCTCGGCGGAGGTCTTGCGCGTTACCCGGCTGTCTCGGTCGTAGCTGGTTCGGCTGGTACGCAGCGGCGCGGACAGCACGCCATTGGTGACGGTGTGTCCGGTGACCGCGATGGTGCGGCCTAGCGCGTCGTAGGTCCAGCCGGTTGCCATCGTGCCGACGATCTGCGCGATGGTGCGGCCGGACGCGTCGTAGCGGAACTCGGTGAGTACACCGTCGGCGTCGGTGGTTGTTGTCCGCTCGTCGGCGGTGTTGTAACTGGTCTTGGTCGTGTGGTTGAGCGGTGTGGTGATCGCGGTGGTCCGGCCGCGGTCGTCCGGGGTCATGGTGGTCGTGTAGTAGTAGGTGGTGCCGCCGGCCCGTTCGGTCACGGTGTCGGTGACCTGGTTGCCACGCTCGTCGTAGGTGGCCAGGCGCCGGGCGCCGAGCGGGTCGGTCGTCTCGAGGATCTCGCCGACCCGGTCGTGGGTGTAACGGGTTACGGGTTTGGTCTTGGGCCCGTCGCCGTCGGGGTCGGGTCCGGTGACGCTGGTCAGCCAGCCGTTTTGTCGTGCTCGTAGCTGGTAACCCGGCCCAGGCCGTCGGTCTCGGTCACCGCGAGCCCGCGATCGTCGTATGCGGTCTTGGTGCTCGGCGTGATCGCGGTGCTGCCGGGCGGGGTGTAGGCGGGCAGGATTTGCTCGACTTGGCGGCCCGCTCCGTCCCGCACGATTCGTGCGACTGCGCCGTTGGCGTCGCGTGACTCGGTCAGTTCGCCGAACGTGTTGCGGCCGGCCACCGAGGTCGGGGTGACGTTGTCGGTGGCGACGCCGTTGCGCCATACCGACCTGGCGGGCTCGACGATCCTTTCCTGCCGACCGGCGTTGTCGTAGGTGTAGCTGGTGACCGCGCCGGCCGGGTCGGTGACCGAGACCGGCAGGCCGCGCGGGTCACGCTTGGTCGCCGTGATCAGCGCCTGTGGGCTGTCCGTAGGATCGGTCATCGTGGTGCTGGTGGCACGGCCCATCGCGTCGTAGCCGAAACTTGCCGCCTCCGGGGGCGCGCCGGCACGCTGAAAACGCAGGTCCGAGCGCACGACACGGCCGCCCCAGCCGTTGGCTGGCTGGCTGTCACGCACCCGCAGGTAGACCGTCTTGCCGGCCCCGAGAGCCGGAGTTAGGTCGAGGGTGCGGACCGCGCGGTTGGAGCCGTCGCGAATGTCGCGCGTCTCCTCCAAGATCTTGGTCCACGTGCTGTTGTCCGAGCTGGTCTCGACGAGGAATTGGTTGTCGATATCGATGTTCACGCTGGCGCCGGTGGTGTCGGCGGGCAGGGTGAACTTGTAGGTGAAGGACGTGGTGCCGTCGGCGTAGCGGGCCTGCGACCCGTCGACCAGGGACCCGCTGTTGGACAGTACGGCGGATTCACCGGGGGTGTTGACGCCCAGTGCCAAACCGTTGCCGGAGACCACTGATTCCGGCTGGCCGTCGCCGCGCATCCGGTAGGAGATGGAGCGCATCAGCCCGGCCGGGTCGAGGACGTCCTGGATGAGGTTGTTGGCGTTGTCGTACAGGTAGTCGTGCACGACGCCGCCGGCCTCGGTGCGGCGCACCACGTTGCCGGCGCCGTCGTAGTTGTTATATTGCTGCAAAACCGTGGACGCGATCGTGCCGTCGGCGTCGCGTTTGATCTGCCTGATGCTTTCCAGGAAGCCGTTTTCCCAGTAGGTGTACGCCGTTTCGCGTCCCATCGCGTCGACCACCGAGGCGAGCTGGCCGGCAGGGTCGTATGCGCGCGACTCCACGACCATCCGGGTCGTGGCTGGGTCCATGGGGTCAACGCCGTCGCCGGTGGTGGCCGTCTCGGTCAGGTGGCCGAGGTCGTCGTACTTGTATTCCAGGATCTGCCCGCCGGGCCGCTTTTCGCGGACTTGGTTGCCGGCCTGATCCCACTCGGTGGTGACAACGGCGCCGTCCGGGGTGGTGGAGGAGGTGACCCGGCCGGCCGGGTCGTACCCGGTTTTCCAGGTGCGGGTGGCGTCGCCGCCTGTGGTGTCGCTGTTGTCGACCTGCGTGGTGTGGCCGGCGGCGTCGTAGGTGTATTTCGTGCGTGCGGTGTGGGTGATGCCGGTGATCGGGTTGACGATTGCCGGCGACGTTACGGTGTCTGGCAGCGATGCCGTGTTGTAGGTGGTCGTGGTGGTGCCGTAGTCGACCGTGGCGTCGTTCACGACGGCGCTGATTTTGGAGGTGGTCGGGCGGCCGATCGCGTCGTAGCTCACCTCGGTGGTCAGCCCGACCGGGTCGACGGTGCGTACTCGGTCGCCTGCGCGGTTGTAGTAGTAGTGGGTGATGCCGCCGGCGAAGTTCGACTCGGTGGACATCAGGCCAGGGGGTGTGGTGCCGCCGCCGATCGCGTCCTCGGTGCCGGTGGTGTAGGTGAAGTCTTTGCGTGCGGTCGGGCTGGATTGCCCGGGCAGTCTAGGTTTGACGACCGCGGTTGGCCGGCCTTTCTCGTCGCGGTAGTACCAGGTGCGGTGCTCGTAGGACATTCCGTCGCTGCGGCCGTCGGTCGACCATTGCAGCTGGTCGTTGCGGGGGTCGAGCGGATCGTTGTAGAGGTCGTAGCCGTAGTAGCGGTATCGCCAGGTGCCGTTGTACCTGTCGACGTCAATGGTCCGGTTACCCCGCTGGTCGTAATAGAAGTAGCGGGTGCGGTTGTTGGGGTTGGTGTAGTTGTTGACGAACCCGGCGGCATCGTATTCCCAGTCGCCGCTGCCGGCACTGTCGGTACGCAGGACCAGTCGGCCGTTGTGGTCGGCGTCGTAGGTATAAGTGATGGCGTCGTGGGCCGTCGATGACAAGGTGACGACGCGAACCCGGTTGCCGACTGTTGGCGGCGCCAGGGTCCACTGGGCGCCGTTGCGGTCGGTCATAGTGGTGATCCGGCCGGACGCGTGGTCGTAGGTCGCGGACGTGGCGGTGAACTGCCCCGGTTCGACCACCGTGGCCAACCGTGAGGTGGCCGCCTGCGCGC
The DNA here is from genome assembly GCF_900119315.1 of Actinoplanes sp. SE50/110. Classification (NCBI taxonomy): domain Bacteria; kingdom Bacillati; phylum Actinomycetota; class Actinomycetes; order Micromonosporales; family Micromonosporaceae; genus Actinoplanes; species Actinoplanes sp. SE50/110. Next base: position 6,912,609 of record NZ_LT827010.1, read on the forward strand.
TGTAATGCGCGCTGACCTGGGCGGCTGAAAGTGGATGCCGGTAGACGGCGACCTCATCGATCTCACCGGTGAACGGGAAGTATCCGGCCCCCATCGACGGCCAGTCCTTGGTGTATCCGTTGCCCAAGTAGTGCCGGGTCATCCCGATGTGGTCGACGACCTTGCCGGAGATCTCACCGATTTTCGCGCTGTCGAGATAGAGGCTCTGCTTGTCAACGGCCATGGTGAGCACCGCGTGGTGCCACTGCCCGTCGGTAACCACACCGGGCGAAACCATCGGGCTGGAGGCTGAACCGCCGGCAGTCCACTGGTAGCCGTGCAGCTTGCCGTCGATACCGACTGTCAAGTTGGGCGCCCACCCACCGGCTGAGACGGCGGGAATCTGCATCGCCTGGGACCCGAAGAGAACCCCGGACTTGCCGGCGGCGGCCTTGAACCACAGCTCGATGCTGAACGCCACGGACGGAGCCAGCAGTGCCTCCGGCAGCGTCACATAGCTGTCAGCGGCGCCGGTGAAGCCGAGTGCCCCGTCCGGCGAGCCGGCCAATGCGCCGGGCCGGTTGGCTACAACGTTGCGGGCGGTGGCCTTGTTCTCGTCGGGGCTGCGCGCTACGACGTTCTCGAGGCTGGCTGCGGTGCTGCCGAGCGGCCAGTACGCTGCCGGGTTGTCGTCGAGCACCACTGAGCGGTAGTGCGAGGAGGAAACGTATGTGTAGCTGGTGCATGAGGTGGCCGACAGCGGGCTGCAGACCCGGGTCAGCTTGCTGCCGTCGTAGGTGTAGGTCCAGGTCGGTGCGGAAGCGCCCGCGGCGGGCGCGTCCGTGGCGACCGAGGTGAGCCTGTTACCGGTCCATGCCGGCCATAGTGAGCGGCCGCTGGCCTCCGCGAAGCCCATCCCATGAGGATCCTGTTGCCCCCTTTGGCGTGGCGCCACTCCGGTGCCAGCGGCGGTCACTCGGGCCGGCTGCCGGGCGCAGGAGCGGCTCCGGGCGGGTTGTCGGGCGGGAACGAGGCGCTGTGTAGCCCTATATGACTGCCCGGTAGCGGGCGGTCCGTGGCGGCGAGGATCGCCCGGAACAGATCCGGCCGGGCACCGTGCCCGCCATGATCGGTGAAGAAGGGAGGAGACCACGATGACCATGCGGTACGACGCTGCGCTGATGTTCGGGTACCAGATCCATCCGGTCCCCCACCTGACGTTCGAGGAAGTCGACGGGAACGGCCTGCTCGATCTGCCGTGGCTGAGCGGCACCCCGGACGGTGTCCCCGCCCCGGCCGGCGCAGCCGACTTCGTCGGCCGGTTGTACATGACGATCCCCGACGCCGACCCTACCGTGACCGACTGGCACCAGCAGGGGCATGCCGTCCGCGATCGCTACGGCGTCACCTTCGTCGAGGATGGCTGGGCACTCCGCCGCGGTTCTACCCGATCGTGTCTGCTCGCCGCGTACACGGTGCAGGGTCGGTCAGGTGCAACCCGGCCGGTGAACCTCGGCGAGCTCGTCGCAATCAGGGAACAGCACGATCTGGACGAGAAGCTCGGCGTAGTACTACGGGTGCTCGGCCTGACCCCGAAACACGAACCGCAGTGGCTGCTGGCCGTGACCAGTGCGGACCAGGTGTGACGCCGTCAATATTCGAATGCCTCTGATCTTCACCCCGTGCAGAGGACCGCGGACAGCCGTGCACAGCACCTCAGAAATCGACACCCACGACGGCAGCCAGCGTATCGCGTGGGAGGCCTAACTGTCCCCGATCATCGACGACGACATCCGGGACCGCACCGACCGCTACCAGGGCGAGGTCCTCACCGTCACCCGCCAGAGCCGACAGCGGTCGCGGCGTAACGGCGACGGCGTCACCGTCTACCTCGACGCCGAACTCCCGGCCAGCCCCAACCTAACGGAGTCACCTGCACGACCGCCCTGACCGGCGAAGTCGATCATCGCGGTGTTCGGTGGCAAAGGTATCGGCGGGAGCGGGCACTGGTCTGTATGCATCTCGGCCGAGGCAGCGTACATGGACCTGCGGAGATCATTGCATCCGACCTTGTCGATCAACGCCGCAGGTTGGTTGTCGCGACGCGTTGTCGACCACGTCCAGCGGGGCGCTGCTGCGGAGCGTGCGACACTCCCTGATCGTGGACACCGATGATGTGTGGCAACTGGTTGAACAGGCTCGACGGGAGCGGGACGGCTCACTGCAGGCAGACGAGGTTGCACAACGCATGGTCGAGTTGCTGGCAGAACGTGAGCCAGCTGAGATTGCCTCCTTCGCTCAGCCCTTGTGGGATCTGCTCGCCGAGTCGTACCGGGTCGAGCTTTGGGCGGCCGCCTACGTAGTCAACGGCGGTGCCTCTGATGACGGTTTCGACTACTTCCGCGGCTGGCTGATCACTCAGGGACGCACGGTGTTCCAGCAAGCAGTCGCCGATCCGGACACTCTCGCCGACAACCCCATCGTCATCCAATCCGCTGCAGCCGGCGAGTGTTTGGAGGATGGAGATGTCCTCAACGTTGCCTCGAACGCGTACCTGGCAGCGACCGGCCATGAGCTGCCACATGATGCCTTCACCATCCGGTACCCGGAACTCGACTTCACCTGGGACTTCGACGACGAGGCTGAGATGCGTCAACGCCTGCCGCGCCTTACCGATTTGCACTACCAGTCGGCCGAGGCATAACGACCCCACTCACAACCAACCGGCGCCGCAGGGCGTGGCCTCGTTCAGGGGGAGCGGGTCTGCTGCACCAATAGGTGACATCTGAGATGTGATTCTGACGGGTATCGGTGGCCCCACCCGGACGGGGCGGATTCAGGCGGTCGTCGCAACATTGCTGGTGAACGACTACGACGTCGAGCCTAGCGAGTACATCAGCGACGCCAGTAGCGACGCCCGCCACGGCTTGCCGGCGCGCGGATGGCGGCAAATCCGCGCATCTGAACTGTTACGCCGTGGCGGGTCCGACGAGCAGCAACGGCCTAACGTACATGCCACTTGGTAGAGCCACGACGCCATCGTTTTGCCCAGCCTGCCGGCGGGCTCCAGCTCTGTTCGTCCTCCGGCTCGGCCAGCCAACGCCTAGTCGCAAATAGACCGGCCAACGCGGCCGCGTATAGCAGTCCGGCCAGCGCCTCGCCGAGTTTGAAAGTCTCGACCCTGCCAAGTTGGATTAACAGTGCAGCCGCAACACCCAGCATCACCGGGTTCAGCGCCTCATCGGGGCCATCGGTGAACAAGGTGTAGGCGAGCTCCACCACGGCTGCCAATCCGAGGGCGAAGCCGATGCCGCCGAAAATCCCGTCACTGAGATCGTGCACTGCCGGGAACGGGCGTTCAAACAGTTTGACGACTAGCCATACGCCAATGCCGAGAACGGCGACTATCCCGATTACCATTTGGATCAGTGCTTTGAAGTAGCGTGCTCTCGGACCGGCGAAGTCGTACGGCTTTGGTGGTGGTCGACCTGGCACAGGCTCCATAGTTGCAGTGCCGCGATGCGTTGTCGAGTGCACGGTTCTCGGCAGATCAGTAAACGTGATCATGCGGCTTCGGCGAGTAACCGGGCGAACCGCAGGGCAGGGGTGTCCCAGCCGAGGGTCTTGCGCGGCCGGTTGTTGAGTTCGGCGGCTACGGCGGTCAGGTCTTCGGCGGTGTGCACGCTGAGGTCGCTGCTCTTGGGGAAGTATTGGCGGAGCAGGCCGTTGGTGTTCTCGTTCGAGCCGCGCTGCCAGGGGCTGGCCGGGTCGCAGAAGTAGACCGGTGTGCTGGTGGCGGCGGTGAACTCGGCATGCCGGCCCATCTCGACGCCCTGATCCCAGGCCAACGACTGCCTTAGCTCCGTCGGCAGGGTCGAGAACGCGGTGATGAGCTGGTCGCGAAAGTGTGCGGCGTTGCGACCTTGCGGGACATGGACGAGCATGACGTAGCGGGTGCTGCGCTCGACCAGGGTGCCGATGGCCGTCCGGTTGTGGGCGCCCATGATTAGGTCGCCTTCCCAGTGTCCAGGTATGCCGCGGTCGTCGGCGGTAATGGGACGGTCGTGGATGCTGTTCGAGCTGTCGGTGAACCGCGGAGTGCGTTGCTCGCGGCTGCGACGGCGCTTGCGATACGTGCGGCCGGTGCGCAGCAGCGGCGAGCGACTGCGTGTCAGGCCGCCTCGATCGGGCCGGTACAACGCCTGATAGATCGTTTCGTGTGTTAGCCGCAGTTCTGGCCGGTCGGGATGTTGCAGCGGCAGGGCACGGCAGATTTGCTCCGGGCTCCACCGTTGATTTAGCAACTCTTGGACCAGGTCGCGCAGCTCGGTGTTGGTTTGTAGCTTCGCTGGTTTGGGTCGTGGGCGACGTGCCGCCGCCTGCTGGTGGGCGGCGAAGGGGTGGTAGTCGCCGGTTGCCGGGTCGCTGTTACGGCTGATCTCTCGGCTGATGGTGGACGGCGCTCGGTCCAGCAGTGCGGCGATCGCCCGAATCGAGCTGCCGGCTCGGTGCTCGTCAGCGATGGTGATGCGCTCGGACTCGGACAGGTAGCGGGCCGAAACAGCCCGCTTCGGCACAGCGATCGGCGCATAGACCCTGGACTCGCCGTCCGCGCTGATGATGGTCCGGCCGTATCGCCAGCGGGTGCCGGTGCGACGGTTGATCCCGACTTCCCTGCAGGCCGCCGAGTTGTTCATGCCCTGCGCCATGAGGCGAAGGTAGTGATCACGTTTCGCTTGCTCCGGGCCGGCACCGGGTGGCTTGCGCGGACAACGAGGCTTGGACACGGCAACTCCTGAACGGGTCAGGTGTTGCGACGACCGTTAGAACCTAAGCCGGTCCGGGTGGGGCCACCGCAGGCCGCCAGAATCATCTGAGATGGCTTGCCGTGACGGCGGGCTGGAAGGATGTTGCTGTGCCCAAGCCCTACCCCCGGGAGTTTCGCGATGACGTCGTGCGGATCACCCAAGGCCGTGACCCGGGCGTGACGGTCGAGCGAATCGCCAAGAACTTCGGGGTCCACCCGATGACGTTGTTCAAGTGGCTGCGCCAAGCCGAACTCGACGCCGGCGCCGAGCCCGGCGTGAGTCGCAATGATTCCGCCGAGCTGCGCGAGGCCCGCAAGCGGATCAAGCTCCTCGAGCAGGAGAACGAGGTCCTGCGCCGGGCCGCGGCCAGTCAGGCCGCGTGACTTGACCTGTCACCTATCGGTGCAGCAGAACCCTGTGTCACCAGCCGCGACCTGAGCCGAGCATCCATGCTTGCTGGGTTGAGAGCGCCGGAACTCGTTGTGCTGCAGTGGCCTGTGGCTTATCGAGGCTGGTGGGTGTCGGCGTCCTCGATGGCGCGGTGCCGGTTCTGTACCCGCCTGTCGATGGCTCGACGTAGCAGTGGCCAGATCAGTCCGAGGAAGAGCACATCGACTAAGAGCATCATCGTGATCTCGGCGGCAAAGTGCGCAGGATCAGTCATGATCTCCGTGTAGTGATGAAGGAAATGGATCATGCGGCTTCCTCCCGCGAGTGAATCAGCCTTGCTGGCCAACCAGCCCCAACGTATATGAAAACGGTTTTCATAAACAACTGCGTATATGAGGACAGGAACGCCCCATCGGATGGTCATTTGCTGTGGTCGCCGGGGACGTAGGTCTTCCAGGTGCCACCTGTTTTGGTCCAGACCTTGGCGACGTGTTTGTTGTGGTAGCCGAGGGCGTCGGCGATGACTGGTGCCGGGCTTGCAGGACGAGTTGGCGTAATGCGGCCACGCGGGTGGCTTTGGCGGGGATGCCGGGCTGGTGGATGAGTAGCAGCAGGGTTCTCGGATGCAGTGGCTGGCCGGCCCTGTAGCCGGGGAACAGCCAGCGGTTGCCGGGGTTGGCGGCGCTCGTCGGGTCCGGTTGGCCGTCGACGAGCTGGAGCAGGATGCCGGCGAGTGCCTCAGGGACTGGTGAGGGCGGTGTGCCCAGGCGGATGAGGACTTGATCGCCGTCGCGAAGGATGTCGTCGCTGGTGAGACGGACGATGCGGCTGGCGGGCTGGGCGTAGAGCAGCATCAGGCAGGAGATGTTCGGACTAGCCGAGAACTTGGCCTGACGCGATCGTCAGGCTGTCGGCCGGCGCCGTAAGCGAGTTAGGCGCCGGCTCATGACCAGGACGAATGCCCAGAGGATGTGCGCGGCGGAGTAGTCGGCGCGGGCACCGCGGACGGCTTGCAGCCGATGAGGTCCAGTTCCCCCAGCTGGACTAGCCGGATGGCCTCGGCGCGGCAGGTGGCCAGCGTGATGCCGTTGCTGCGGGTGCGCCAGGCTGCGACGCTCGTGGTGGTCGAGGCTCGGCGGGCGCCAACACCGAGATGGCCCTGCGCAGCAGCGCGGTCAGCGCGTTGACCGCGCGGGTGCGTTCGCCACTCATCTGCTCGCGAGCCGCTGTCAGGACCCGGAGCGCGGAGCAATCACCTGCCTGCCGCGGCCAGCACAGGCGGTCAGCCTCCAGGCCGCAAGCGGCTTGGGCCGTAGCGACGGCGCTTTTCACTCCGATCGCGGTTGCAGTACACCAGTGCCCAGCACCGGCGTCGACGCCCACCGAATTCGGTTCCACCTGATCGAGATATTGGCGCAGCGCCTGCCGAAAGTCCTGCTCGCAGGCTACGCCGGACCCCACGTAGGGCCGGTGCGTGACTGGTGGCCGGTGGCGCGGCTGCTGTCGTGGCCGCCGCCTGCTCACGGTCGGTTCCCTCGCCGGGATCCGGCTGCGGTCTGGGCGCTCGATCGGCGATCACCGGCCGGTGTCGGCAGGTCGCGGTGCGGGTCACACTCTGGCGTGGCGATGACCTGCCCGCACCGCGGTCCCGGTCACGAGTGATGCTGTCGGAGTACGGCCGATGCGACGGGCGGGCATGGTTTGACCTCCATCGCTGAACACGTTCATGGGGTGCCGCGGTTTGGTCACAGGCGGCGAGGCGGGTGCCGGGTGCACACGCGCGGGTGCGTACGCACCCGGCCCGGGTGAAGGCACTGCTGGGTACTGCGACCATCACCCGGTCTTGCCTGACGCCGTTGGCAGGCAAAACCTTGGACGGTCGCCGGCGTGGCCCGGCGGCCGCAGGTGTGGAATCCGCGTGCTTCAGGTGAAAGCCTGACCCTCGTCGAAGTCACCGGCCCGGACGGCGGCGAGGAAGCCGGCGAAATCCGCGCGGCTTACCTGCAGTGCGTCGGCGTCGGGGTTCTTCGAGTCGCGGATCAAGATTTGGTCGTCGACGGCGGCGACTTCGACGCAGGTGCTGGTCGCGCAGCGGCTGCTGCGTTGCCACGCCGGGCCGCCGCTCACCAGTGCGTTGTCCATGTCGATCCTTTCGGTGGGCACGGCTGGGTAGTCCCGCCGGTGCCGAGTCGGGCGATGCGGTGGGTGAGGTAATCGGGGTCCGGCATGCCCGGGTCAGGGCTCAGGATGGCGCCGGGCAGGACGGGAAGAAGACGCGGTGAGGTCGGATGGCGTAGCGTCTCCGTTGGTGTCGCGGTGACCGCTCGGTGCAGCATCAGAGTCAGCCAAGGGCTAATTCGCCGGTGGTAGCTGTCGCGGATGCGGGCGAGTTCATTCCACGCTTCGCCGCGGTGCTCGGCGATCACGGTGAGCGCGTTCGCCACGGCGAGCCGGTTCGGATCGCCGTTGTGCTCGGCGGCCTGACGACGGTAGCGGCGGCACGCTTCGGCGGCGTCGGGCAGGCCCAGGCAGACGGTGATGTCCGCGATGACGCCGGCGATGATGACAGCGCGACCCCGGTTGGCCGGCCGGCTGCTGCTGGCGGCATCGGCGTCAACCGCTTGGTGTAGCGCCTCGGCGTGATCGTGCTGGCGGTTGAGTGTCTCCGCGAGCAGAATAGCTTCGCCTCGGCATCAAAAACTTGCGACTCCTCGCGGAAGCCCGATGGCGCCATCCCAGCAACACCTGCCGCTTCGAGGCCGAGTACCTGTCCATCACCGAGGACCCCGCCGACAACAATCCCGAGCGGTACTTCGTCGAGCTGTCAGCACCCCACCCCGACAAAAGCCACAGCAGCCTCTGGACTCTGGAACTACAGCAGTGGATCCCGGACTACGACGACTCCGAGGACGACGGATCCGCCACCAGCGAAAACATCCTCGACTGCCATCTCGACACTCCACCAGCCGTCGACCAGATCGTCGCCCTGCTCAACCTCTGCACCGACCACCCCAGCTTGCTGACCACCTGGGCCAAAACCCCCATCGGCAATTCGCTCGCCGGCACCCCGTACGTCGTCGACGAACGCCACGACGACTAACCACCACCGCAAGACCGCGGGGCGGGCGTGAACGCCCGTCCCCCGCAAACACCGCCAGCCGGCACCGAACCGGTCAGGCCGCCTCGTCCCAGTCCTGCAACGCCGAGTCCATCAACTCAGCCGCCTTACGCTCGCTCTCCGGCAACACATGCGTGTACACCTCCCGCGTGGTCCGCCCATCCGCATGACCGAGCCGCTTCTGCATCACATGCTCCGGGACACCAGCGTCCGCACCCGCCGTCGCGGACGTGTGCCGGGCGTCGTGCAGCACGATCTGCCTCACCCCCGCCTCCAGGCAAGCTTTCTCCCACATGTCGGTGAAGTACCGCGGGTAGTACGGCTCCCCATCCTCACGCGGGAACACGTAGTCCCGGTCGTGATACAACAGCCCGGCCTCCGCTTTCTCAGCGTCCTGCCGGACCTTGTGCTCACGCAGCACCCTCACCATCGCCGGGCCGATCGCTACCGGCCGGCGACTCTTGCCCTTCGGCGATTTCTCGATCACCTTGTTCCCGCAAATCGTCCGCTGGATATGCACGTACACGATCCCCTGATCTAGATCGATCTTCGCCCAGCGCAGCCCCGCCAGCTCCCCACGGCGCATACCCGCGACGATCGCCAACGCCCACGCCGCATACAGTCGAGCATCGCGGTGATGCCGCAGGAACGTCTTCGACTGCTGCGGCGACCACACCCCCTTACGGCCGTGATCCTCACGTTCGGCCGGCCGCGGCTGCCGCACGTTCTCCAGATTGATCCCCAAATCCTTGAACGCCTGCTGCAACACCCGGTGCGTGGTGCGCACCGTCGTCGGCGACAACGGCTTCTTGTCCTTGCCGCCCTCCCGCAACAGCGTCTTGTACATGTCCTGCACGACCCGCTTGTCGAGGCTGTAGAGCTGCCGGCCCCCGATGTGCGGGACCACGTACATCCGAATGATGTTCTTGTAGCTGTCCAGCGTGGTCTCTTCGATATCGAGTTCACGCTCCGACAACCAGCCGTCCAGCTCCGCCGCGACGCTTCCATCAGCGGCGATGCTCGCGTCCCCGTACGCTTTCCGCGCTTCGGTTTCCGCTTTCTTCGCACTGCCCTTGGTCGGGAATCCGCGGCGCTTGTGCTGGCGTCGTTTTCCGTCGTCTCCCATCGGGAGGTCGATGACGAAGTACCAGTTGGTCTTGCCGTTGGAGAGTTCGTACGAGCCGACAGTCATCAGGTCTCCCCGTGGTCACACGTTCGAGCAGGTGAGATCCACGCTAGCCACTTCCGTGACCACGCCCGTGACCACAAGATCCACTAAAGCGATCTTGGGCGAGCGATGTCTATGCATGAAAAAAGCCGCTGACCAGGACTTTCGTCCTTGCCAACGGCCTTCAAAAGCTGGTCGGGCTGACAGGATTTGAACCTGCGACCCCTTGACCCCCAGGCAACTCATGATCTTGAATGAACTTGGTCAACACACTGCTCACCTGCGGGTCCACGTCCATCAGCGTCCACGCTTGTCCGCCATGATCGTTGGCGATTGTCACCCAGTTAGTCACTCAGGAAGGCGCGCCACTCACTCAGGTGCCATCTTGATCACGAAGTCGGTCCCCGCAGGCACGTGCGGTGCCACGGCGTCGTTTAGCCGGTTACGCAGGTCGCTACTTTGCCTTGACGCCGGAAGATCCACTCTCAGGTTGAACTCAGGGATGTCCACATACCACCGTCCGTCTGCAGGCGAGACCCGAAGCACTGCATCGATGTTGCGCGTCATGTCCACCACAGTAGGGTCTTAAGGCGCAGGCGGCGAGGCGTCCCCGTGCGGCGAGAACTCACCTGTTCGCAGTCCTACTGGACCGTAGGGCTTGACGCACACGGAGACCATGGAAGCCCGTGTCAGCCTGATCCAGAGATGAGGAATGCGGATGACACCCTTCTGGCCCGCTGTGATAACCGGATTTTTTGCGATAGCGGGGGCCGGGTTTCAATTCTTTCTGGGGAATTTTAGCAAGCAGAGCGAACGGGTTTACCAGAGAGAGATCGCCGCGCACGCCGATCGAAAGTCAGCTTACTTGGAGTTGGTAACGTGGTTTGCACTTACTCGCGACCAATTACGCCGATGCATTATTGCAGATGAAGAGTACAAAAACGATTTGAGCGACGCCAAGGAGCAGGCTCGCATGGACGCACTTGCCTCGATATTCAGCACTGCCGAATTTAGGAAGTGCATGAGTGAATGGCGATGGGCGTTCGAGCAGGCGGCCATAGCGCATAAGGAATATCAAACCTTTTGCGCTGCACCGCAAGTGGGGCCAGATAATCCAAAGCACGAGGAACAATTCATCAAGCTGCGCGATGATCGACAATACAGAATCGACGCTTTCGGAGAGGCCCACAAGCGCCTTTGCGAATTGGCCGCCAAAGACGTCCAAGGTGTCAATTCCTCATTGACGCTGAAGTAGCGAACGGTTCTTGCAGAGTCGGGTGGACCGGGTGCGGTGGCGCGCGTCCACCTGCGGGCAGGCCATCGGCCTGCCGCTTGACCACTTGGCCGCTAGGGCCGCAGAGGCTCCGAGGTCCAGGGCGGCCGCTTGCGGCCGTCGCTTGCGACGCGAAGCGCCCTTGACCTCGGAGGAGCGGCCCGGACACACTGCGCGCCGCCGCGCCCGGCGGCCGACGGCCGTGACTCGCGCTGCGGCCGCGCGCGGCAGCTCGGCCGCGTCGCCCTGGCCGCACCGGTCGGCAGCGGCCAAACTCCCCAGCCTCAACCCGCCTGTTGGACTGTCGTCGCCGCGGCCCGATCCGCTCCTGCACGCCAGCCGACGGGCTGCCGGCGTGCCGGTCGTGTGCGCCAGCTAAGCGACCGGCACGCGCCCAGGCGGCGGCGTGAGCGGCCCGTTTCGGGCCGCCTTGAAGACGTACAGAAAGTTTGAACAAGATCCGGCAGCCGACCGGCTCCGTCAACGCATACGAATCTGCGAGTTCACCGATATCGTTGGGTCCATGTCGATGGTCGCTTGGGCATACCAAACGTCTGAACGCGTCCTCGCGGATGTGCTGCCACGTCGCTGGTCTCACGTTCAAGGTGTCGCGGCGAAGGCTCGTACTGTTGGTAACGCCGCCGGCGACGATGCCCGCTTGCTTGAGGCTGCTGCTGTACTCCACGACATCGGGTATGCGCCAGATCTCGTGCAGACGGGTTTCCATCCGCTAGACGGGGCGTACTTCCTTCGGTCCGTCAGTGCTCCGGAACGGCTTGTTCACCTTGTAGCGCACCATTCGTGTGCGATACGCGAAGCCAAGATGCGAGGCCTTGCGGAGGAACTTGCAGCTTTCCATGACGAGGCGTCGCCGGTCCGGGACGCCCTCTGGTTCTGCGATCTCACCACGACACCCGACGGGGAACGAACGACCTTCGAGGAGCGGGTAGCCGAGATCAAGGAACGTTACGGGCCGGGCCATCTCGTGACAGCGTTCATCACCGAGGCTGCCGATGATCTCAATGCAGCCATCGCCCGAACATCCGAACGGATGGAACGCCGGTAAGGCCATCCGCTTTACTGAGTCCGACCGAACTCCAGATACCGCGGCTCTCCATCGGACAAGGCCTCTATCCCTGCTTCGAGCCTGCGAACCATTGAGGGCCGAAGCTGATGGCGTGCATCATCGAGGGCAAGGAACTTCAGTCCTACCAGCTCATCATCGGTGTGCTTCAGGTCGCGGGACTCGTCGTCGGTTAGCCGGCCGCCGTCGAAGATGAACATCACGCCGTCCGGCCACACGCCGTGCTGCGGGATCCAGTCGACCACGAGAAGTCGGCCGATCGGCAGGTCTAGGCCGATCTCCTCCTTGATCTCACGTCGGCACGCTGCGAGCGGAGATTCGTTGCCCTCGGCAATGCCGCCGGGGATGTCCAGCAGGGGCTTGTAGTTCGGCACGACGAACAGGATTCGATCAGCCGAGTCGCGGATCAGCGCTCCGCCAGCAACCCGCTTCCTAGGTAGTCGCTGCGCGATCCCGGGGTTGAACTCCCGCTCGGGTTCACCTTCGCGGTCCAGGTCCTCGGCCAACGTCACGAGGCTTACGGTACTCAAGCGGCCAGCACCAATCGAGCGCGCTCCTCGAACTCCACAACAGCAGGATGCTTGGCATGGTTTCCAAGCTGATCACGCAGGTCGCGAAGCTGCTGCAACGAGCGATTCGAAGTCAAGCCGCTCGTCGCCTCAAGGGCGGCGATCCCATACGACACCGCTTGTTCCACCTCGTTCGTAAGCAGCGCCACGCGAGCGAGCTGAACGCCGCTGTAGACCCGACGACGGGCCTGATCCTTCGCGCTGTCCCAGACTGTCCGAACCAAGCTCGCTGCCTCCTTCGGCGCACCAAGATCGACCCAACAGGTGCCAGCGTGACTGGCAAACAAGATGTCACCCCAGTGGTTCGCCCAACTCGGGTTGTCGTCTGCGCTGATGCTGTTGAAGGCGGCTTCCGCGCGAAGCAACGCCCTGGTGCAGCCGCTCTCGTCACCCTGGGCTGCGAATGCGCGAGCCTCCAGCATGCTCGCCTCGGTTGTGGCCACCGCAACGCCGGCCTTTTCCCCCGCATCGCGAGCGACCTGTGCAAGTCGTAGCGCCTGGTCAGGCCTCTTCAGGAAGAGCGCTTGGTCCGCCATGCTCGCCAAGATGTACGAGGCATAGGCGCGGTCACCAGCTGCCTCGGCCAATCGCAGCGCTTGGGTGAAATACCGCTGTGCCAACGAGTTGCGTGAGGTGTCGAACGACATCCACCCGATCAGCTCGCAGAGGATCGCTGCTGCTCTGTAAAGCTCAGTAGTTACGGTCTGGTCGGATGTCTTGCCGAATCTCGGCAGCACCGCCTCGCGCAGAAAACGCACGGCCATACTGCGGGCGTTCTCCCCTCCGAATCGGCGATCCAGGCTGTCGAACATCGACGTGGTGGCGCGGATCTCCTCGACGTCCTTCATGGTGACGCGTTTTCCAGCGCCTGCTGGCATGTCATTCGAGGCTGTGCCGAACAGCCAGTCCAGACATACCGCGTTCAACGCATCGGGCTGGTAGCGGCCCTGGCTCACCGCAGGGTGCTTCATGTCATCGAACCGGGCAAGGTCAGAAAGTATTGCGGCTGCCGCGTCAAGCGATGAAGCGTAGGACAGGCCGACGCTCGATTCTGCTCGGTCGGTGCCACCACCCAGGCCCAACTCGTCAGCGGTCCGGCCATACGCCTCGCACAGCAGAGTGCGATACGGGTCCGAGGTGTCTCGCGCGCCGCTTTCCCACGCTGAGATCATCCGCAGAAGACTCGCTCTGGTGGCCAGGCTGAATCTTCCCTGCGCCCGTCGCTCCAGTTCGTGAGCAAGGCGGGTTCTCGACCAGCCGAGCTTCTGCCTTTCCAGCCGCAGCGGCGTCATCTCTAGCCTCCGCCCTGTGAGAGTCGATAATGCGCCGCATTCACACTGCCCTATCGACGTGTCATTCGCAAGGCCCGAGTCAGTCCTAGTCACTGCCAGCCAGTGATGCCCTCCGCGGATCAAATCTGGAGACCTGCTGCGGGGCCAATTTTCCGCGTTTCATGGAGGGCGGAGCCGATCGGCTCAACAAAAAGGTTCGGGATTCCAGTTGGATCCCTGGAACGAAGGAGATCTTCGTGAAGCTGTACGTGGACACGACCGGCAAGCAGGTGACGGTGTCGAAGCCGACCGAGCCGAAGAACGACCAGAACGGCAACCAGCGTTCCGAGAAGAACACTGGCCGGCCCATGTGGTCCACCCAGGTCATCGTGCTCGACGAGACCGGCGGCGAGGTCATCGCCATCACGACGGCTGGCGAAAAGCCGAACGTGACGGTGGGACAGCTCGTCGCCATCGAGCAGCTCGAGGCCATTCCGTGGGCGACCAACGGGCGTAACGGCGTCGCGTTCCGTGCGGTGTCGCTGAAGCCGCTCTCCGGTGCCTCGGCGAAGTAGGCCCTTCGCAACCCCATCCGTACTGCCGCCACAGTGTCCGTGGCATCTGATCCCAGGCGGCCTTTTGCTGCCGTAATCCCTGCTCATTCATCGGATGGCCGGAGCGATTTCGTTCCGGCCTCCGGCCGCAATATGCGGCCATCATCATTTTTTTGAAAGGAACCCATCATGTTCCGTTACTACGTGTCCTACATGTTCCAAGGGGGCTACGGCTCCATCGACATCCACTCGAAAAATCCGATCACCGAACAGGGTGATCTCCTCGAGACCAAAGACCTCATCAACCAGGCCGCTGGCCGCATTCTTCCTGGCCTCACGGTTATGGCCTTCTCCCGGTACGGCTCGGTGCAGCCGAAGCCCCAGCGCGCTCAGCGCTGACAATCGCGTCCCGCGTGGGCGCTGATCACCAGTAAGAAAGCGCGGGGCCGGTAACGGTCGCACACCATCCGGCCCCACGCCTGAACCCATCCAACCCGCAAGGGAGGACGTGTCGTGTCCAAATCTACCCGTCCCGGCCGTTCTGGGCGAGGCTCCGGAACTGTCACCGTCATCGAGCAGCGGGTACATCGCTCGGCTGCCGAGAACGCGCGTTTCGCGTTCATCTTCACCGTCATCGTGAGCGGCCTGGTCGCTCTGGTCGTGGCCAAGGGCCACATGCACCCGCTGCTGGCCGCGTTCGTCGCGGCTCCGATCGCCGCTGTCTGCGGCGCCCTCGTCTGGGCACTGGTCCGTAGCTGGCCGGTCCTGCGAATGCTCTGGTGGTGGACTCCCGAAATCGGAGCCACCGTCCTGCTGGCCTGGGGCTGGACCGCCCTGGCCGCCAGTACCTCACAAATCTTGACCGCGGTCATCCTTGCCGTCCTGGTCGGCGGCCCGGCCTGCGTTCCGGTCCTGCGCCGCTGGACCGTCGCCATCTTCTGGTGTGTCGCCGTGCGGCATCGCCTGCGCGTCTGCTTCTCGCAGTTCATCATCACCAACCGCTCCGGTAGCCTCCCGCTGATCCTCGGAGCCTGGCCCACCCCGGTGGGGGAACGAGTCTGGGTCCTACTGCGGCCCGGCCTGTCGGTCGATTACCTCACGCAGCAGGTCGGCAAGATCGCCGTGGCCTGCCATGCCAAAACGGTCAGGGTCGACCTGGCCGGTAGCACCAATTCTGCGTTCGTGCGCTTCGACATCAAGCGCCGCGAAGTCCTCACCGCCAAGGTGAGCACCCCCCTGATCGACGAGATCGATCCGATCGTGCCGCTCGACGATAAAGAGTCGGCCACTGTCACGGGCCTCGACCTGCCCGACATCGACGACATCCCGACGGCCACCGAGCCGGCCATCCCGAAACAGGCCGCTGCCAGCAGCAACGGCCGCAAACCCGCCACTGCCGCCGACGACGGCGACGACATCAACCAGTGGATCTGAGGAGCACCCGTATGAGCATCTTCGACCTCTACGGTCAGACCCAGCACCTCGAACGCCTCGATCCGCAGGGCGTCACCGACTTCGTCAACGACGAACTGATCGTCAGCGACATCGACTCCCGGCAGGCCCTGGAAGACCTGGCCTGGATGACCGCCGGGCTGTTCAGCGACGGCAACGGACTCGCCCAGCTCTACATCGACGACGGCTGGGACGTGACCGACGGGAGCCATCACGGGCTCACCGAACAACAGCGGGGCGAGCTGATCGCCCGCCTGGGAACCATCGCGCACAACTGCGGCCAGCTCGTGGCCGAACTCTGCCGCCGCGCGTCGGCCGTGAAACGCGAATCCGGGTGGGACCCGCTCGTCACCACCGAACCCATCTGACCCCTACCGCAGGGCGCTCCACCGCGAGCGTCCTGCCCTTTCACCTCCGGAAGGGAGGCGAAGCTCGTGAGCACCATCGCCTGCGATCCGCTCGGCACCGACCGGGTGCCTGTCGGGCCTGGCATGTCGATGTTCGATCCCCTGTTCATCGGCATCGACGAGTTTGGCGAGCACGTCACGCTCGACATCGTCTACCACAACCTGCTTACCGCTGGTGAGCCCGGCGGCGGCAAGTCCGGCCTGCTCAACCTCGTCGCGGCGACCGCCGCACTCAGCGACAACACCCGCCTGATCGGCATGGACGGCAAATGGGTCGAACTCGGCCCCTGGGAACCGATCATGGACGCCTTCATCGGCGACGACATCGACCTGGCCATCAAGACCGTGCGTCGCCTGCTCACCGTCGCCCGCAACCGCTACCGCTGGCTGCTCGCCAACCGCCGCCGCAAAATCACACGGGAGGACAACCTCTCCACGATCATCACCATCATCGACGAGATCGCGATGTTCTCGACCGTGCTAGGCACCAAGGCCCAACAGGAAGAGTTCTCGACCCTGCTCCGGGGCCTGGTCGCTCTGGGCCGCGCCTGCGCCATGCCCGTCGTCGGCGCCACCCAGCGCCCCTCCTGGGACATCATCCCCGCCAGCCTGCGGGACCTGTTCGGCTACCGCTGCGCCTTCCGGTGCACCACCGTCGGCTCCTCCGACGTCATCCTCGGCTCCGGCCTCGCAGAGGTCGGCTTCGACGCCTCCACCATCAGCCCCGACAACCCCGGCGAAGCCCTGCTGCGCGCCGAGAAGAAGCTCCCGTACCCGATCAAGGCGGCCTGGCTGTCCGACGACGACATCTACGCCATCGCCGACTATGCCGCCTGGCTACGCCGCCCTACCAATCCCGCCACCACGACCTCCTACACCGGGCGCACCCAATGGGAGATGGCGGCATGACCGAAACCCGCGCTCAGGCCATCACCGGCGTAATCGCTGGAACCGCCACCACGACCGCCTACCTCGCCGGCCTTCTCGTCGGCCACCTCACCCGGCACCAGGCACCGGTCGGTGTCCTCGCCCTGGCGATCACCGCCGCCCATGTGCGCAAGCACCATCCTCGCCGCTGGACGGCACCGGGGACCACAACCGCATAACGGAAGCGGTCGACAGAACCCCCACAGCCTGCAAGCAAGCGGGTTCTGCCGACCTCCACCAACAGCCTCGAAAGGACGTGGCTGCCATGAAGCCTACCCATCAACCGGCCAACACACCCGTTACCGACCCGACGATGACCCCGGCCGCGCTGCTGCGCGCCGCCGCCCTCTACCTCCAGCAGCACGGCTGGACCCAGCACCAGTTTTACGACCTGGTCGCCATCACCGACGGGCAGTTTCCGCCCGCCTGCGCCTCCGGCGCGATCATGACCGCCGCCACCGGCCGCTGCCTGGCCTCCGGCGTGTGCACCCTCGACGGCGACCCCGACACCATCGCCGCCATCCGCGCCCTGCGCGTCTTCGCCGCCTGGCTCGACCTGGAATACACCCCGACCGGCTTCTACGAGACCAGCGCCATCGACGTCGTCGGCGACTGGAACGACTACGAGGGCCGCACCCGCGACGAGGTCATCGAGACCCTCACCGACGCCGCTGACGACTGGGATCGTCTGCACCACACCGGGGGTGCCCGGTGAGCCTGTCGTACGTCAACCCTGCCTTGACACCTACCGCCCCGGCCGGTGACAGCCGGCCTTCGAAGCCGCGCCGCCGCGACGTCGTCGAGAACGACGAATACGCCGCCTTCGTCCGGCGCATCATCC
This sequence comes from Actinoplanes sp. SE50/110, assembly GCF_900119315.1. NCBI lineage: Bacteria > Bacillati > Actinomycetota > Actinomycetes > Micromonosporales > Micromonosporaceae > Actinoplanes > Actinoplanes sp. SE50/110. Next base: position 6,930,450 of record NZ_LT827010.1, read on the forward strand.
GCGCCTTCGCCAAACGCGTCGCCACCGGCGACGTCGAAGCCCTGCGCGACATGGTCGGACTCTCCGCCCAGCTCGACGACGCCATCAGCGAGGCCGTCATCGGCCTGCGCGCCTACGGCTATTCCTGGGCCGAAATCGGCGACCGGCTCGGCATCTCCCGCCAAGCCGCCCAGCAACGCTGGGGAGGCGATAAATGACCACCTCCGCCCTGACCAACGACTACCTCGAAGCCCTCGGCGCCCGCACCGGCATCCGCGTCGAGTTCTACGACCCCACCGGCAGCCGCTACGGCTTCCCCACCTTCCCCTACCGGCAGGCGCCCGAGCACCTGGCCACCCGACGCCAGCTGCGCGCCGACGGCCTCTGCCCCAACGGCTACGACCCCGTCGCCCAGATCCTGTGGATGCACCGCGGACAACGCCGCGTCGCCTACCTCTACCGGCGCGACCTCGCCAAGCCGAAACGTGTTCCCACCGCGGCGCAGCTCGCGGTCGTCGCCAAGATGCTGCTCGCCCGCCGCACCTGCGACTCCTGCGGCGTCACCCGTGACTACTACATCCCGCGCCGCACCGGTATCTGCCTGAGCTGCGAAGTAGGAGGCAGCCGATGACCACGGACCCTGAAAACAACAGCCCCGCTACGACACGGTGCCAGTGCGGCGACCACTACTGCGCAGAAGTCATGCCGAAAGACCAGGATCGTTCGCAGTGCTGCCAGTACTGCGGCTACCGCGACTGTGACGTCTGCGGCTGGACCGACCAGGCGCTCCGGTCACCGGAGGTCTCACGATGAGCCTCATCGACCTGGGCAAGCACCTGGCCACCGACAACTGCCTGTGGTGCATCGGCGGCATGAGCCCCGCCGGTATCCACCCGGACCTCGGCCCGGTCCTGTGCCTCTGCCCGACCGAGCAGTGGTGCGACGAATGCGGCAGCACGTCGCTGTTCCCCGCCGAATACGAAACCCTCGACGACCGCATCAACGAACTGTTCGACGACGGCCTGTCCGCCGTCTGGTGCGAAGCCTGCATGGGCGTCGTCGCGGTCATCCCCGTCACCAACGACGGAGGCATCCGATGAACCCTCTCCGCAGGAAGGCGGCCCAACAGCCGACCACCGGCCCGGCCGCCCCCGCGAGCGTCAACCTCACCGAACAGTTCGCCATCGAGTACGCCAAGAGCGCCGTCCCGAACATGCTCAAGGCCATCGACAGCGTCAAACGCTACAACCGAGCCACCCTCATCGGCGCACTGATCACCAGCTACCTCCACCAGGCCCACTACCTGGCCAGCACCGGCGCGGGCTACTTCGCCTACCTACCCCCGGCGATCTTCGACACCGCCATGGTCTCGATGCTGATCGTCGTCCGCACCCCCGGCATCGTCAAAGACGCCAAACGCTGGGCCATGGCCGTCTTCATCGGCGCAGCCCTGCTCTCGGCCACCGTCAACTTCGCCGCCCCGGCGACCTCGGCATGCGCATCGTCTTCGCCCTGGTCGTCGTCGTGGTCATCGGCGTCGAACTCGTCGCCGGACGCATCCGCCCCGACTTCACCGCCATCGACAAACAAGCCACCGAACTCATGACCGCCGTCAACAAGATCAAAGCCCGCGGTACGGCGACCACTCCGGAACCGGAGCACACCACCACCGGCCCGACCGCTCCGGTCGAACAGCCGGCCACCCCACAGACCGCGCCGGTCGTCCCGGCTCACCTGCTGCCCGCCGCCCGGTTCTCGGTCGTCCAGCACGAGCAGACCACCGGCCAGCCCATCACCGCCGACGACCTCGCCCTGCGACTCAACATCACCCCGGCCGTCGCCGAAACCCTGATCACCACCATCCGGGACACCAACCCGGCACGCATCAACGGGCACATCCCGACCCTGACCGGCGGCGCCCGATGACCTTCGTCCACGTCGACATCCACCACATCACCCACACCTGCCCAGCCAACCCTGAGCTGCACCCGTTCGACACCCGCCGCACCATCGTCGCCACCGTCGACGGCGGCCCCTGCCGCAACCCCATCTCCATCCGCTGCGGCGACAAGACCGCCGTTATCGACTGCGGCCGTCACGAACCCCACCATCGGCAATGCCCGGCCTGCCGCATCACCGTCATCGAACGGCACATCACCAGCACCTTCGTCGGCCACCACGGCCCGCAGCTCGCCACCACCAGGATCGCTGCCTGACATGAGCACGTCGACGCTGGACCTCGCACCCCGGGAGAACTCTGCCCGGGGTGCGGGCTCGAACGCCGACGCCTGGACACCCCCACCCGCCGACTACACCGCAGCCGGCCAAGCCCTCACCCGCGCCACCCAACCCGGCTACTTCGACTGGCTCGACCACGTCCGCGCCGCCGCCGGGTGCACCCGCCCGGTCCGGCTCACCGGCACCCTCGACACCATCGAAGCCACCACCGGGCGCCTGCTCGACTCCCGGCACACCGACCAACTTCCCGATGCCGCTATCTACAAGGCCTGCGGTAACCGGCGCTCCACCGTGTGCCCCGCCTGCGCCCGCACCTACCAGCGCGACGCGTTCCAGATCCTGCGCGCCGGGCTCATCGGCGGCAAAGGCGTCCCCACCACGGTCGCCCGGCACCCCGCCGTGTTCGTCACCCTCACCGCCCCCTCCTTCGGCGCGGTCCACACCCGCCACGTCCGCAAACACACCTGCACGAATCGCGCCCGCTGTAGCTGCCGCCCCGAACCCTGCCACGCCCGCCGCAACCCCGGCCTCTGCCAGCACTACCAACCCGCCGTCTGCTGGGCACGCCACGAACCCGGCGACCCCCAGCTCGGCCGTCCCCTCTGCCTGGACTGCTACGACCACCAGCACCACGTCGTCTGGAACCTGTTCTCCGGCGAACTCTGGCACCGCACCAAACAGGACGCCGAACGCCGCCTCGCCAAACTCTGCAAAGCCCGCGGCATCCCGTTCCACGAGGTCAGCAACGGCAAAAACCTGCGCCGGATCCCACCGGTCCGCCTCGCCCACGGCAAAGCCGCCGAGATGCAACGCCGCGGCGCGGTCCACTTCCACGCCCTGATCCGGCTCGACGGCATCGACCCCACCGACCCCACCCGCGTCGTCGCCCCACCACCCGGCATCGGCCTCAACGACCTGGTCGACGCACTCACCGCCGCCAGCGACATCGACTTCACCACCCCAGACCACCCTGACCGGCCGGACGGCTGGCCGATGGCCTGGGGCGAACAGATCGACATCCGCCCGATCAGCCTCACCGGCACCGGCGAAGTCACCGACAGCATGGTCGCCGGATACCTCGCCAAGTACGCCACCAAAAGCACCGAGATCACCGGCCACAATTCGACGCGCATCACCGGCGACACCATCACGCAGCACGCCGATCCCGCCGGAGACCACATCGCCCGGCTCATCCACGCCTGCTGGCATCTCGGCAACGACCCCGACGCCCCAGCTGGCAAAACGGCGATCCGACTCCCCGTCTACACCGGCACCGCCGGTGCCAAAATCCGGCAGCCCTTTGGAGCGCCCCGCCACTGTCCGGACTGCGGTACCCGCACCCGCTACCGGACCTGCCCTGTATGCGTCGCCGAACGTCAAGCCAGCCTTGACACCCAACGGCCCAACGACCGCCAGCCCACCCCATACGCCCGGCTCCGCCGCTGGGCGCACATGCTCGGCTTCGGCGGCCACTTCCTCACCAAAGCCCGCCGGTACTCGGTCACCTTCCGCCTGCTCCGCGAGACTCGCATCGACTTCCGCCGGGCTGAGCCCGATCCGGCCGACAACGCCACCGTGCACACCGTCGACCACCTCGACGAAACCACGCTTATCGTCGGCACCCTGACCTTCGCCGGAGTCGGCTGGCACACCACCGGCGACGCACTCCTCGCCAACACCGCTGCGGCTCAGGCCCGCGAGCGACAAGCCATCGGCCGAGAGGAACTCGCGCACGAAGCGAGCACGTCCCGGCCTGTCGCCTTGAACGCCGCCTGATCGAAGCCGCAAAAGGAGGAGTCACCCGTTGGACGGCATCACCCCGAAGGCGCTCTACCGCATCCCGGAAGCCATGCGGATGCTGAGCTTGAGCCGTTCCGTCATCTATGAACTGATCCGCTCGGGGCGGTTGCGCACCGTCAAGGAGGGTCGCACCCGGCTGGTCCCGGCCAGCGCCATCACCGCCTACGTCACCCTGCTCGAACAGGAAAGCAAGAAAGGAGTCGCCGCATGACCAAACGCCGCAGCCGTGGAGACGGCGGGCTGCACTGGGACGAACAGCGCCAGCGCTGGATCGCCTCGGTCACCGTCGGATACACCCCGGCCGGTAAACGCATCGTCCGTAAGGCAAGCGGCAAGACCAAGACCGAGGCCAACAATGCACTCCGTCAGAAGATCCGTGAGTACCAGGACGGGCTGTCGATCCCCACGACCGGCTACACGGTCGCCGACGCCGTCACGGACTGGCTCACCTACGGACTTCCCGACGTCGACGAGGAAACGGTCAACAACTACACGCTGCTGGCCAACGGTCACATCATCCCGGCGATCGGTGCACGCAAGCTCCGTGACCCCAGCAAACAGAAGGAACTCAGCGCCACCGACATTGACAGGTGGCTGGCCGACAAAGCCAAGATTCTCAGCACCCGCACGCTGCGACTGCTGCACTCGATCGCGAATCGCGCCATCAACCGAGCGATGGCCCGCGACAAGGTCATGCGCAACGTCGTCGCACTCTGCAAGGTACCGACCGGCACCGCCGGACGACCCTCCAAGTCACTCACCTACGAGCAGGCCAAAGCGCTCCTCGTCGCTGCCGAGTCGAGCAGCCTGCACGCGTATGTAGTTTTGTCGCTGCTGACCGGTGCTCGTACCGAGGAACTGCGAGAACTCACCTGGCAGCACGTCGACCTGGTCGGACGTCCGGACGCCGAGCCACCGATTCCGCCGGCCATCCACGTATGGCATTCGGTGCGCGCCCACGGTGACACCAAGACCAAGAAGTCACGGCGTTCACTCGCCCTGCCGGTTCGCTGTGTCCGGGTCCTCACCGCGCAACGCGCGGCGCACGGAGATCCACGACCGGATGACTACGTCTGCGCCAGCAAGGTCGGCACCCAGCTCGACCGGCACAACGTGCTGCGAGCCTTCCGCGCGATCGTCGCGGCTGTCCCCGGAATGAATCCGGCTGAATGGACGCCCCGCGAATTACGGCACAGTTTCGTTTCGCTGCTGTCCGACAATGGGATGAGCATCGAGGAAATCGCCGACCTGTGTGGTCATTCCGGCACCTCGATCACCGAGACCGTTTACCGCCACCAACTGCGCCCGGTTCTGCTGAACGGCGCGGTGGCCATGGACCGGATCTTCGGTCCGGATGACACTCCTGGGGCTTAGTCACCCAGTTAGTTACCCAGACATGCAGAGAGGGCATATCCTTCGATGAGATATGCCCTCTGACCTGCGTCGGGCTGACAGGATTTGAACCTGCGACCCCTTGACCCCCAGTCAAGTGCGCTACCAAGCTGCGCTACAGCCCGATCCCGCCCCGAACCCCAGCCCGGCGCGACATCTCCTAAAGCTTACCAACCTCACCCATGAGCTTTCCCCCGCCCCCCCGGCCCCGTCTTCTTGCGGGGTTTCACGGACAGCTCGATCGGCGTCCCCTCGAAGCCGAACTCCTCTCGGAGCTTGCGTTCGATGAAGCGCAGGTAGCCCGCGTCGAACGGGCCGGTGGTGAACAGGACGAAGCGCGGCGGGGCCACGCCTGCCTGGGTCGCGAAGAGCGCGCGGGGGGCGCGGCCGCCGCGGACCGGGTGGGGGGTGGCCTGCGTGAGGGCGGTGAGCCACTGGTTGAGCGCCCCGGTCGGGATGCGCTGCTCCCACGAGGCCAGGGCACGGCGTACCGCTGGGGCGATCTTGTCGACGGCCCGGCCGGTCTTGGCGGAGATGTTGACGCGGACTGCCCAGGTCACCCGTTTGAGGTCGCGGTCGATCTCCTTGTCCAGGTAGAACCGGCGGTCGGCGTCGACCAGGTCCCACTTGTTGAAGGCGATGACCAGGGCCCGGCCGGCTTCGATCACCTGGGTGATGACGCGCTGGTCCTGTTCGCTGATGACCTCGCCGGAGTCGAGCAGCACCACGGCGACCTCGGCGGCCTCGACGGCGCCGGCGGTGCGCAGTGAGGCGTAGTACTCCGTGCCGGAGGCCTGGTGGACGCGCTTGCGCAGGCCGGCCGTGTCGACCAGCTGCCAGATTTCGCCGTCCATCTGGACCAGGCTGTCGACCGGGTCGACGGTGGTGCCGGCGACCGAGTCGACGACCGCGCGTTCCTCGTTGGCGAGGCGGTTGAGCAGGCTGGACTTGCCGACGTTGGGGCGGCCGACGAGGGCGATCCGGCGGGGGCCGCGCGGGGCGCCCTCGATCACGGCGGGGGTGGGCGGGAGCGCGTCGAGGATGTCGTCGAGCAGGTCGCCGGAGCCACGGCCGTGCAGGGCCGAGATGGGGTGGGGTTCGCCGAGGCCGAGGGACCACAGCGAGACCGCCTCGAGTTCGAGGTTCTGGTTGTCGGCCTTGTTGGCGACCAGGATGACCGGTTTGTGGCTGCGGCGCAGCATCTTGACGGCGGCCTCGTCGACGTCGGTGGCGCCGACCGTCACGTCGACCACGAAGATCACCACGTCGGCGGTCTGGACGGCGATCTCGGCCTGGGCGGCGATGGCGGCGGCCCGGTCCTTGGCGTCGGGTTCCCAGCCGCCGGTGTCGACGACGGTGAATCGGCGGCCGGTCCAGGACGCGTCGTAGGGCACCCGGTCGCGGGTGACGCCGGGCACGTCCTCGACGACCGCCTGGCGGCGGCCGATGATCCGGTTGACCAGCGTCGACTTGCCGACGTTGGGACGGCCGACGACGGCGACCACCGGCACCGGGCCGGAGAAGGAGTCGGAGGTGTCCTCCCCCGCGGGGGAGGGGAAGTCGAGGCCACCCTCGAAATCGTTGATGTCGAGGTCGGCGGGAAATTCAGTCACTTACTTACCTTGCTGTTCAGCAGAGTCAAAAGGTGCTGGACGACCTCGTCGATGCCCATTCCGGTGGTGTCCACCTCGATGGCGTCGGAGGCCTGGCGCAGCGGGTCGGTGGCGCGGCTGGAGTCCAGCGTGTCGCGGCGGGTCAGGTCCGCCTCGGTGGCCGCCACATCGGTGGCGTCCTCGGCGCTGCGCCGCTGGGCGCGGGCGGCGGACGAGGCGGTCAGATATACCTTGAGGTCGGCGCCGGGTGCGACGACGGAGGCGATGTCGCGGCCCTCGACGACGATCCGCGGCTGGCCCGCGATGATCGCCTGCTGCAGCGCGACCAGGTGTTTACGCACGGCCGGGACCGCGGCGACGGCGGAGACCGCGGCGGTCACCTCGGGGCCGCGGATCGGTGCGTCGACGTTCGTCCCGTTGGCGGCGAAGTGCGGTGCCTGCGGGTCGGTGCCGATCGACAGTTCGGTCTCCAGGGCGATCTTGGTGATCGACTCCGGGTCGGTCAGGTCCGCGCCCGCCTGCAGCACCGCCCAGGTCACCGCCCGGTACATCGCGCCGGTGTCCAGGTAGACGCCGTCGACCGCGGAGGCCAGGCGCCGGGAGACGGTGGACTTGCCCGAGCCGGACGGGCCGTCGACTGCCACGACGCACCTCGCCGGCCGTACCTCTAGCGCCACCGCTCCTCCTCGTCCCCGCCGCAACAACCCTCCCATTGTGCCCGCCGCCGAAGCCTCCGGCGAACCTGGGTGTCGCTCCCCACGCCCGCAACCCGTTCCGGCGCCGGGGTCACTGGCAGCGACAACGCCTGCCGCACGGCGTACGCCGAATAATCGCGAAGCGAAGAGCGCGCCGGTGGCGCACAAAATCCCGCACCACTCGCGGCCGTGGCCGGTCCTTGACGATTGCGGTGTACGTCGACAGCAGACCGCCGATTGCCCGACGGGCCGTGCCGCATACCGGCGCATCCCCCCGAATGGTACGAGCACTCCCGGCCCTACCGATTCCGGTCGGCCGTGCCGATCGGGCCGATACCGTCCGTACCTTCGCAGCCCGGATCATAGCGCTGATCTCCCTGGTCACAGCGACCATCGGGATAACCCGGTAGGGACAGCTCCACCCTGATTTCTCGGGTCTACCCCAATGTGCCGGGCCGGCCACGCGCCTACCGTCTGTCGCATGCGGACACTTCGGCGAACCATCGCAACGGTCCTGCTGGCGGCGGTGGCAGCGGCGGGCTTCGGCACGCCCGCTGCCGCCGGGCCGTCGCCGGTCGCGCGGGGCAGGCTGGTCGCGGCCCATCCCGTCACGACGTACCAGTCCCGGGATCAGGTCGCGGCCTTCCTCGCGGCCAACCACTTCGACGCCACCATTGCGCGGTACGGGGTGAGCCTGCACCAGCTCATCTACCGCACGGTCGATCCGAACGGCCGGCCCACCACCGCGAGCGGGCTGCTCGTGCTCCCGCTCGACGGCTCGTCGCACCTGCGCACGGTGTCGTTCGGGCACGGCACGTCGGTGTATCGCGGGGATGCCCCGTCACTGGGCACCGACCCGTTCCTGACCGGGCCGGCGATCTCGTTCGCGTCGGCCGGCTTCGCCGCGGTCGCGCCCGACTATCTGGGGCTCGGCGCCGGCACCGGCCCGCACCCGTGGATGGACGTGCCGACCGAGACGAGCGCGTCGCTCGACCTGCTCCGGGCGGCCCGCACGTTCACCGCCGGGCAGGGCCGTGAGCTGGACCGGGAGGTGTACGCGTCGGGCTTCTCGCAGGGCGCGTCGGCCGCGCTCGGGCTGGCCCGGGCGCTGCGGTCCGGGGCCGACCCGTGGTTCCGGGCGGCCGCGATCGCGCCGATCAGCGGTGGGTACGCGTTGCGCCGGGTGGAGATCCCGGCGGCGCTGGACCCGGCGTCCGGGGTGGTGCCGCGGCTGGCGGCGGCCTACCTGGCGTACCTGCTGACCTCGTACGACCGGTGGCACGACATCTATCCGGATCCGGCCGTGGTGTTCACCGCGGACTACGTCAGTATCGGCGACCTGTTCGACGCCGGCCATCCCGGTGCGCAGGTGCTCGCCGGGGTGCCCGAGTCGCCCGCCCTGCTGCTCACCCCGGCCGGCCGTGACCTGCTGTCGCACCCGCGAGGCCGGTTCGCGGCGGCGCTGCGCGAGGCGGACAGCGTCTGCGAGTGGACGCCCGGGGTGCCGGTCCGGCTGTACTTCAGCCCCGGCGACGAGCAGGCGGTCACCGGCAACACGACGGCCTGCCGGGGGTCGTTCGCCGCGCACGGCGTCCGGGTCCCGGTGGTCGACGCCGGGGTGGACACCTCGTACGACGGCATGGTCCACGAGGGATCCGAGCTCCTCGCGGTGCCGATGATCACCCGCTGGTTCGCCGGACTGGCCGGGATGTCCCTCTGACGGATCAGTCCGGATCGGTGGGCGGCGGCGATGACCCGAACCGGCCCGCGCCCACCGTGGGGCCCTACCTCGCCGCGGCTCGCGCTACCCGGGACCGCTCCACTGCCTGGCACGCACCGGCCGGTGCTCGCCCCCGCCCTGGCCCAGCTGCTGCACGCCCGCCGGCTCGGCCCCGGGACGGGAGTTGCCACCGCGCTGGAGGATCGGCGACCGCACCCGAGCGAGGGGGCGGTGGCCACCGTCAGGTCACACCGCATGACGACCTGGCCCGTCGCCTGCACGGCGGGTGGGGCCCGGGTCATGGGACGGCTACCAGGTGCCGACCGGATCGCCAGGGCGGCGGCCGGTCAGTCGCGGCGCCAGGCGCGGATCAGCGAGGCGAGACGATCGGCGGCCTTCGGGTCGCGGCTGAAGAGTGCGGCGGTGAGCAGGGTCAGCAGGCCGGCGCCGCCGGTGGCGACGGCCCACTCGGGAAGGATGCCGCTGGTCAAGAGGGCGCCGCCGCCGAGGGCCGCGGTGGTCTCGGTGATCCAGCGGGGGTCGGTGCGGCGGGCGACGGTGAACAGGCGCCGGGATCGGATCCGGAGGCCGGGCCGGTCGGCGGTGATCAGATGCCGGCAGGCCAGGTCGGTCAGCTCCGTCACGATCGCGGGGGCCCGCAGGTGCCGGGCGAGTGGCACATGGAACGTCAGGGTGTCGAGGGACACCGCCCGCTGCCGGGATGGTGGCAGCGGCTGGACGGTCCGCAGGTTGTGCAACCGATCAGCGGCAGTGATCAGCATCAGGTCACGGCGGGCCGAAATTCGGTCACGGCCAGCCGAAATTCGGTCACGGTTGGCCGAAATTCGGTCACGGCCGGCCGGAAGCAGGTCACGGCCGGCCGGAAGCAGGTCACGACCTGGTGCAACCGGGGCGCGACGCAGCGGAACCGGGTTCCGGCGGGGAGGGGGCGTTGTGGGCGGGGACAGGTCGAGGTCGCGGACGACTCGGGCGGCGACGTCGTCGACCAGGTCGGCGATGGTGGTACCGAACTCGTGGCGCACGGTCGACGGGCGGATGCGGGCGTCGTCGATGACGTCGTGCAGCAGGGCGGCGCACACCGCCGGGGTTGAGCCGCCGTGTTCCGCGACGATCGCCGCGACCGCGACCGGGTGGGTGATCAGCCGGTCGCCGGTGCGGCGGCGTTGCCCGCGGTGGGCACGGTCGGCGAATCGGTAGGCGTCCCAGACCAGGGGGATGTCCCCGTTATGATGATCGTCACTGACGATACGGATCAGGTCACTTACAGTAGCGCCCATGTCACGAGTGTAAGGGGCGCTCCACACGGGTCGGATCGCCGCGGACCAGGTCGTCGTGCAGACGCCAGCGGGAGGTGACCGCCTGCCGGGCGGCGGCCTCGTCGAGCCGGCGGAGGCGGTCGCGGAGCAGGCGCAGCGCGGCGGCACGGTTCAGGGAGAGCCGGCGTTCCGTGTCGACGACCACGACCAGGCCGGACGGGCGGTGGGTGGCGCGGACGGCGGTGCTGGCCTTGTTGCGGTGCTGGCCGCCCGGTCCGCCGGTGCGGACCGGGACGATGTCCACGTCGGATTCCCGGAAGGCGGTGTGTGGTGTGTCGAGGTCGCCGGGCTGGGCGGTGACATACCAGTTCTTGCGGCCGGGGCCGGTGCGGTAGGGGCTCGGCGCCTGCCAGCACAGGGTGCCGGTCCAGGAGGCGGCGAACGCGCGGACCGCGTCGGCCGGGCCGCAGACGCGCACCAGCAGGGAACGGTACGTCGCGGGGTGCTCGCCGGGCATCGATGCGAGGCGCGCGGTGGCGAGCCGATGGCGACGCGCGTCCGCCTCCAGGCGGCGGGCCAGCTGGGCGACCGCCCACGAACACTCCTGCGGCCCGCGACCCGCCGACAGCAGCAGCTGAACGCGCGCGACCGCCTCACCACCGGACGCAACGGCCCGACCGCCGCCGGAGGCACCATCCGACCCGAGGGCCCGCCCACCACCGGAAGCACCACCGGACCCGACCGCCCGCCCACCACCGGAAGCGACGACGGACGAACCGGGACCGACAGAAGCACCCTGACCGATCCGTGTCCGGCGGTTCATTTCCGGCCGCCGTGGGCGGTCTTGTAGGTGACCAGGGGAACGGTGCTGGCTATCCGGCTGGCCAGGGCGTGGCCGGTCAGGTCCCCGATCACCTGCTCGATGCGCTTGTAGGCGCTCGGCGCCTCCTCGAACAGCAACTGCCGGTCGGCGCAGACCACGTGGGAGCCCAACGGCGTACGGCGTAATTCTTCGATGGTGTGTTTGACTTTGCCGCGCCGGAGGGCGTCGGCTCGGGACATCTTGCGGCCGGCGCCGTGGGCCACGGAGAAGCCGGCGTCGGCGCCGGCGTGGCCGGCGACCAGAAACGACGGGGTGCCGCGGGTGCCGGCGATCAGGACGTCGCGGCCGTCGCCGTTGGCGGCGCCCTTGCGGTGCAGGTAGAGGCCGTCGCGGATCTCGACGGAGTTGTGACACTCGTCGATGATCGGGGGCTCGACCGGGGCGCCGAGGGCGTCCGCGACCCGGGCGCCCATCACCCGGCGGTTCAGCGAGCCCCAGCGGACGGCGGCGTCGTGGGCGGACAGGTACGCCTCGGGGTCGGCGGCCGGGCCGGCGCCGTGCACCTCGGTGTGGGCGCGCAGGATCCGCTCGCCGAGACCGCGGGAACCACTGTGGACGATCAGCACGAGGTCGCCGCGGGACAGGCCCAGGCGGGTGGCGTGGTCAGCGTCGAAAACGGTGTCGACGCGGGCCAGTTCGACGAAATGGTTGCCACGACCGACCGTGCCGAGGCTGTCGGTGAGGGCGGGGCCGGCCGTGCCGAACGGATCGGGGATCTCAATAACCGGCGGCATGTGGAAAGGGTCGGGCACGTCCAGGTCGGGGAACCGGGCGGCGAGCTTCTCCGGCACGGCGCGTTTGAGCCGGAACGGGAAGACCGCGATGCCGCAGCCGATGTCGGATCCGACCAGCAGCGGGTAGAGGACCGACGACAGCATCGCCGCGCCGATCGGGGCCCCCTTGCCGGGGTGCAGGTCGGGCATGCCGGCCACGTGGCGCATGCCGGGCAGCGCGGCGACCTGGTGGCACTGGTCGAGCGCGCTCGACTCGATCCAGCTGGAGGGTGAAGCGAAAACAGACACACTGGCAGACAAAACTGACGCTCTTTCCCAGGAAGAAGAGGCGAGAAAAGGAAACCGGGGAGATTCGTCAGTACGTCATGCGGGACAGTTTTGCCGACCCCGAGCGCGGCGGCAACCGGATATCCCCTGGCATGATCCACCCATGCCTCTGCTCACCGCGCTGTTGCGGGACACGGACGTTCCCGGCTTCGTCACCACCGTGGACCGGTCGGTCAGCCGGCACGAGCTGCTCGCGATGGCCAACGCCCTGGCGGCCAGGATCGCCGGCCGTCGGATGGTCGCGGTCGAAGCCACTCCGTATCTGTCGACGATCGTCACGGTCACCGCGGCATTGCTGGCCGGCGTGCCGATCGTCCCGATTCCACCGGACGCCGGTGAGCTGGAGCGGGCCCACATCCTCAGCGACTCCGGTGCCGACCTCATCACGTACGACCTGAGCGAAAAATCGGATGAGACGCCGGCGGAACCCGGCCCGAACACCCCCGCCCTCGTCCTCTACACGAGCGGCACCACCGGCGCCCCCAAAGGCGTGGTGATCTCCCGCCGGGCGATCGCCGCCGACCTGGACGCCCTGGCCACCGCCTGGCAGTGGACCGCGGACGACGTCCTCGTCCACGGCCTCCCGCTCTACCACGTCCACGGCCTCGTCCTGGGCGTCCTCGGCCCGCTACGGATCGGCGCGAGACTGCGCCACACCGGGAAACCCACGCCCGAGGCGTACGCCGGCACTCCCGGCACCATGTATTTCGGCGTCCCCACCGTCTGGTCCCGGATCGCCGCCGCCCCGGACCGGGCCCGCGCCCTGGCCAAGGCCCGCCTGCTGGTTTCCGGCAGCGCCCCGCTGCCCGTCCCGGTCTTCGAGGCCCTGCACGAGCTGACCGGCCAGTCCCCGGTCGAGCGTTACGGCATGACCGAAACCCTGATCACGGTCAGCGCCCGGGCCGACGGCGACCGCCGGGCCGGGCAGGTGGGCATCCCGCTGGACGGCGTCCACACCCGCCTGGTCGACGAGACCGGCACCCCGCTGCCCGACGACGGTGTCAGCATCGGCCACCTGCAGGTGTGCGGTCCCACCCTGCTGGACGGCTATCTGCGCGGTGCCGGCGTCCGCCCGGCCGAGCTGGTCGACGGCTGGTTCCCCACCGGTGATGTCGCCACGATCGGCCCGGACGGCTGGCACCGGATCGTCGGCCGCGCCTCCACCGACCTGATCAAGAGTGGCGGCTACCGGATCGGCGCCGGCGAGGTCGAGGACGCGTTGCTGCTGCACCCGGCGGTGCACGAGGCGGCCGTGGTGGGCACGCCGCACCCCGATCTGGGTGAGCAGGTGACCGCGTTCGTGGTCGCCGACCCGGTCGCCCCGGTGGAGCTGATCGCCTGGGTGGCGGAGCGGCTGGCCGCGCACAAACGGCCTCGAACGGTGCACCTGGTGCCGGAGCTGCCCCGCAACGCGATGGGAAAGATCCAGAAAAAACGTCTCAAAACGGATTAGCGTACGGCGTGTGACGTTCACGGTCGACGAGTTCAGCGCATGGAACGACCAGCTTCTCGCCCGCCGCGCGGTGACCCGCCGGTCGCTGTTGCTGACCGCGGTCGCGGCCGGCGTGGGCAGCCAGTTCCGGCTGGCCCGGCAGGCCTTCGCGGCGGCGGGTGGCACCACCGGCGGCGCCGGTGTGGTGGTCTCCGGGCGGCATCTGTCCTTCGTCCCGGGGGCCGGTGACATACCGCTGGACGCGATGGCGGTCACCGCGCAGCTGGTCAGCAGCACCGGATCACTTCCGGCCGCCTTGCGGGCGTACGTCGACGTCGGCGACGCGCCCGGCAACTACGGCACCCGGGTCGAGGCGGCGGTCACCCATCTGGTCGGGCAGTACGCGATCCCGGGCGGGCCGGTCGCCAGCCAGTTCTACGCCAAGGCCCGGATCACCGGGCTGAAGCCGAACACGGTCTACCACTACCGGGTGCGGCTCTCGGACGGGACGGTGACCGGCGACGCCCATTTCACCACCGCGCCGGCCGCCGCCGAGCCGTTCACCTTCACCGCGTTCGCCGACGTCGGCACGAACACCGCGCCCCGGGATCCGGCGCGGGTCTGGCCGGCCGGGATCTTCGACGACAACGCGTACGGGCCGAACGATCCGATTGCCGGGAAGTACGGGACCGACCGGACGCCGGCCGCCACCATCACCCGGTTGATGGACACCCAGCGACCCGCGTTCACGCTGCTGGCCGGGGACATCTGCTACGCCAACACGTCCGGGACCGGGCTGCCGGCCGACGACACCACGGCGCTGACCGGGAAGGCGCCGGCCGGGAGGAACCTGTTCAACCCGAACGTCTGGGACGTGTTCCTGAACCAGATCGAGCCGCAGGCGGCGTACACACCGTGGATGTTCGCCACCGGCAACCACGACATGGAACCGGTGTACGGCAACACCGCCGTTCTCGGTGACAGCCCGACCCACGGGTACGGCGGTCACGTGCAACGCCTGGACTTCCCGGCGACCGGACCGCGGGGCTGCCCGTCGGTGTACCGCTTCGTGTACGGCAACGTCGGGCTGATCTCGCTGGACGCCAACGAGCTGTCCTGGGAGCTGCAGTCGAACACCGGTTACTCCGGCGGCGCGCAGGTGGCCTGGCTCAAGGACACGCTCAAGCGCTGGCGGGCGGCCGGCTCCGGGGTGGACTTCATCGTCGCGTTCTTCCACCACTGCGCGTTCTCCACAGCGCACAACCACGCCTCCGACGGCGGGGTGCGGGCCGCGATCGAGCCGCTGTTCACCCGGTACCGGGTGGATCTGGCCGTGCAGGGACACAACCACCTGTTCGAGCGGACCGACCCGATCAGACACGGCCGGCGGACCAGGGCGGCGCCGGACGGCGCGACGGTGCATCCGGAGAAGGACGGGACGACGTACGTCTGCGTCGGCTCCGGTGGCCGCCCCCGCTATCCGTTCCGTCCGGCGCCGGGTGCCCCGGCACCCGCGCCGCCGGGGGTCGTCCCGAAGGGCGAGCAGAAGCTGCCCGAGGGCCAGCGGTATCGCGGGCACCGGGCCAACGGGCGGGAGAACACGTCGTCCACGGTCGCCAACAGCTACTTCTGGGCCGAGCACAACGGCAAGGCGACCAAGGGCGTCCGGGTGCCCGAGTCGGTGGACTGGTCGCAGGTCCGCTACGACGGGTACGCGTTCATCGCCGTCGACGTGGTGCCGCCCCGGCTCGCCGGCGGACGCACCACGCTCACCGTGCGGACCCTCGCCGACGCGCTGCCCGGCTCCGGCCAGGCGCACACCGAGATCGACCGGATCACCCTGGAGCGGACCGCGGGGTAGCGCGTGCCACCACGACGCTATTGGATCTTCACAATCGACAGCCGCCTTCCTACCGTGTGGCCATGACAAGCTCGGCGGACGTCAACGGGATCACGGTCAGCTACGACGACTACGGTGACGGCCCGGCCGTCGTGCTGGTGCACGGCCACCCGTTCGACCGGTCGATGTGGTGGCCGCAGGTCGCCGCGCTGACCGCGATCGGCTACCGGGTGGTCGCCGCCGACCTGCGCGGCTACGGCGGCAGCACGGTGGTGCCGGGAAAGACCACCCTGGAGATGTTCGCCCGGGACACCTTCGCCCTCGTCGACCACCTGGGGCTCGACGAGGTGGTGCTGGGCGGCCTGTCGATGGGCGGCCAGATCGTGATGGAGTGCCACCGGCTGTTCGCCGACCGGATCGCCGGGCTGGTGCTGGCCGACACCTTCGCCCAGGGCGAGACGCCGGAGGGACACGCGCACCGCAACCGGGTCGCCGACCGGCTGCTGGCCGAGGGGATGGGCGGCTACGCCGCCGAGAACCTGCCCAGGATGATGGCCGCCTACAACGTCGCGGCCATGCCGGAGGTCGCCCGGCACGTGTACGCCATGATGCTGAACACCGCTCCGGAGGGCGCCGCCGCGGCCCTGCGCGGCCGGGCCGAACGCCGCGACTACACCGAGCTGCTCACCCGGGTCGAGGTGCCGACACTGATCGTGGTCGGACGCGACGACGAGTTCACCCCGGTCGCCGACGCCGAGTCACTGCACCGGCTGATCCCCGCGTCCGCACTGACCGTCGTCGACAACGCCGGCCACCTGCCGAACCTCGAGCAGCCGGAGGCGTTCAACGCCGCGCTGAAGACCTTCCTGGACCAGTGACGACCGGGTATCGTCCTGCGATCGTGAGCGAAGTTACTGATCAGTCACCGGAGTTCATGCCGCGGGTCGAGCCGAAGCGGGGTCCCGGCCGGCTGCTGCCGGCCCTGATCGCGCTGGTGGTCGGCGCCGGGGCGACCTTCGGCGGGCTCTACCTGGCGGGCTGGCGGGCGCAGCCGCAGCGGGAGTTCAACGTCTCGGTGTTCCTCAAGGAGACCGCGACCCAGCAGCAGAAGGACGCGGTCCAGGCGGCGCTGAAGAAGCTGCCGACCAAGGGCGACGTGCACCTGCAGAACCGGGCCGAGGCGTACGCCGAGATGAAGGACACCTACGCCCGGGCCGGGCAGCCGCTGCCCGACTACGTGACCGAGCAGAACCTGCCCGAGTCGTACCGGGTGGCCACCACCGGCCGCGAGTTCGACTGCGCGCCGGTGACGCCGCTGAAGGAGAACACCGGGGTGAACCGGGTCCTGGTGGTGATGACCGCGCTGTCCAAGGACAAGCCGGGCGCCGAGATCGGCTGCTGACCGCGTGCGGGCGCCGGCTCAGCCCGGCCGGCGCCCGGACGATCAGGCCTCGTCGTCGCCGACGGCCTTGAACAGGGCGGCGACCTCGGCGTTCGACAGGTGGCGGAAACCGCCGGGGCGCAGGTCACCGAGCCGGATCGGGCCGACCGCGGTGCGGATCAGCCGGGTCACCGGGTGACCCACCTCGTCCATCATCCGCCGCACGATGTGCTTGCGGCCCTCGTGCAGGGTGATCTCCACCTGCGCGGTCTTGCCGACGGCGTCGACCAGGCGGAACGCGTCCACCTTCGCCGGACCGTCCTCCAGCATCACGCCGGCCTGCAGGGCCCGGCCGACGGTGCGCGGCAGCGGGCCGACCACCTCGGCGAGATAGGTCTTGGAGACGCCGTACGACGGGTGCATCAGCTTGTGGGCCAGCCCGCCGTCGTTGGTGAGCAGCAACAGCCCCTCCGAGTCGGCGTCGAGCCGGCCGACGTGGAACAGCCGCTGCTCGAAGTTGTCGTCGAGGAAGTCGGCGAGCTCGGTGCGGCCCTTGTCGTCGTCGAGGCTGGAGACCACGCCCCGCGGCTTGTTCAGCGCGACGTAGACCAGCTTGGTGTTGGTGATCACCCGCTGCCCGTCGACGTAGATCTCGGCAGTGGCCGGATCGACCTTGTCGCCGAGTTTGGCGACCCGGCCGTTGACCGTGACGCGCCGCCGGAAGATCAGGTCTTCGCAGGCGCGCCGGGATCCAACACCGGCCGCCGCCAGGACTTTCTGGAGGCGTTCGGCGGTGTCAGCCTGAGGCATCAAGTACTTCTTCCACATCGTCGGGCAGGAACGGGGCGAGCGGCGGCAGCTGATCGACCGAGTTGAGGCCGAGCTTCTCCAGGAAGAGGCTGGTGGTCCGGTACAGGTATGCCCCGGTTTCCGGCTCGGTGCCGACTTCCTCGATCAGGCCGCGAGTGACCAGCGTACGCATGACGCCGTCACAGTTCACACCGCGGATGGCCGAGATGCGCGACCTGGTCACCGGCTGCTTGTAGGCGACCACGGCGAGTGTCTCCAGCGCGGCCTGGGTGAGCCGGACGGACTGGCCGTCGAGGACGAAGCGCTCGACGTACGCCGCGTACTCCGGACGGGTGTACAGCCGCCAGCCGCCGGCCGCGCGGCGCAGATCGAAACCGTGACCGGCCGCGGTGTAGCGCGCCGAGACGTCGTCGAGCAGGCGGGTGACCCGCTCCACCGGCTGCTCGGTCACCTCGGCCAGCTTCAGCTCGCTGGTCGGCTCGTCGACGACCAGCAGGATGGCCTCCAGCGCGGCGGTCAGCTCGGCGTCGTCGAGCGAGCGCTCGACGGCCTCCGGGGCGGCGGCCTGAGCCGGCACCACGACCGGGGTGATCTCCGCGACAGCGGCCGCGGCGTCCTGGAACCCGGCCAGGTAGGCGCCGGGGTCGTCGACCGGGGTGGCCGGCTCCCGCGGCTCGGGGGCCTCCTCGATCGGGTCGGGCACGGGGATCTCCGGCTCGACCTCGATCTCCGTCGGCTCCGGCTCCTGTCCCGGGATGTCCTGCGGCGCGTCCACCGCGTCCTGGAACTCACGGTCGGGCTCGTCGCGGCGGCGCTCCCACGGGGGCACCCACGCGCCCATCTGCGCGGCCAGGGACTCGGACTGCTCGTCGCTCACTGACTCTCCTCCACGGCCCCAAGATCACTGCCCGGGGCGACCGCGTCAAGCCGGTCGGCGCCCGGGTCCCCCGAACGGTCCGGCTTGTCGGTGATCTTCTCCGGGCTGCCCTCGTAGTCGTCGACGGTGAGCTCCGCCTCGCGGTCACCGCCGATCCAGCGAACGGTCAGCTCGTCCAGCGACACCGGCTGCTCGAAATCGATCAGATTCTGCCGATAGAGCTCCAGCAGCGCGAGGAACCGGGCGACCACCTCCAGGGTGCTCTCACAGTCGGCGACGAGCAGGCTGAAACTGGCCAGACCGGCCCGGCGCAACCGGTCGCGCAGCAGCTCGGCGTGCTCCCGGACACTGACCCGGACCTGGTGGATGTGCGCGATCGAGACCTGCGGCGGCCCCGGTTTCGGGGTGAACTGCTTGAGCGCCAGCTTGAACAGCCGCTGCGGGCCGATCCCGAGGACCAGGTCCGGCAGCGCCTGCGCATACCGCTCCTCCAGGGTGACCAGGCGCGGCCAGCGGCGCGCGCCGGTCGCCTCCAGCTCGGCCAGGTGCGCGGCGGCCTCCTTGTACGCCTTGTACTGCAGGAGGCGGGCGAAGAGCAGGTCGCGGGCCTCCAGCAGGGCCAGGTCCTCCTCGTCCTCCACCTCGGCCGAGGGCAGCAGACGGGCCGCCTTCAGATCGAGCAGGGTGGCGGCGACCAGCAGGAACTCGCTCGTCTCGTCGAGATCCCAGTCGTCGCCCATGCCGCGGATGTACGCGATGAACTCGTCGGTGACCTGGTGCAGGGCCACCTCGGTGACATCCAGCTTGTGCTTGCCGATCAGCTGCAGCAGCAGGTCGAAGGGGCCCTCGAAGTTGTGCAGCCGCACGGTGAAGCCGCCGGAGTCGGGGACGGCGGCATCCGGTGCCGGCGGGGCGGGCTCTTCAAGCACGTGCCGACCGTAGACCATGCCTGTGACAACGTGCTCCGGGCTCACGATCAGATCAACGTCACCGGGTCACGCGGGTTGCTGCCCGAACGACCGATGTCATCAGCTCACCGGCGGCCCGGGCTCGTCCGACTCCACCACCGCCGGGGCCGGCGGCACCGCGGCCGGGGCCGGGGCAGTGGCCGGTGGGGCCGTGGCCGGTGGGGCCGTGGCCGGTGGGGCCGGCGGCGCGGCGAAGGCGGGGAAAGCCGGCACCGACGTACGCAGATCCAGGATCGGCACCTCCGCCCCGAACGCCGGCCCGATCGGCACCACGAGACCCTGCGCGGCCACCTCGGCGCCCTCCCGGACCGCCGCGTGCACCGCCTCCCGCAACGCCCGCACCCGCTCCCCGCGCAGCAGATCCTCGGCCCGCACACCCTGCCCGACCATGCCGGCACCGACGTCCCGCAGGAAGTTCCCGAGCACCGTCGCCCCGCGCCGCCCGCGCCACATCGTCCAGCCCACGCTGAGCCCGCTTCCGTACGGGAAGATCGAGACCGCGATGCGGTAGTCGCGGTCCGCGATCAGCAGGCGGTTGTCGACCACCTCCGGCGGCAGCAGATCACTGCGCAGCCGTACGGCGTCGACCTCCACCGGGATCCCGCGCCGCCGCAGGGTCGCGTAGATCGCCGCGTACGCCGAGTCCGCACCCTGCCAGCGCTCCTCCAGCAGGGTGGTCCACTCCCCCACCGGCTCGTCGATCCGGACCGCCAGCAGCACCGTCCAGAACACGATGAAGCCGAGCATCGAGCCGGCCGACAGCATCCCGTCGCCGGGCGTGGTCCCGTCGCTCAGGCCGGGCCCGGAGACCGCGAAGAGCACCAGCGCCAGGAAGCCGAAGACCGCCCCGACGATCAGTGCGGGCACGGCCGCCCACAGCCAGAGCCGCAGCAGCGTCCCGGCCGGTACACCACGGTCCAGCACCGGCTCGGCCGGGCCGTGCCGCAGGCTCTGCATCCGGTAGGCGACGTCGCCGTTGCCCGGCCCCAGCGTGGAGATGCTCATCGGTCCTCCATCAGATCAGCGTCACCTGGATGCCGGTCGGTGTCGCCTGGGCGGCTCCGGCCAGCGGGAAGCGCAGGTCGGCGTTCGCAGACCGCTTCCGCCCGGCCGGGTCGGTGTAGCCGGCGATCCAGTGCACCTGTCCCCAGCCGGTGATCCGCACCCCCGACCCGGCCAGAAAGCCACCGTCGACGAACACCTCGGCCTGCGGATACGCGGTGATCGTCCAGCGCACCGCGACGCCGGTACCCGGTACGTTCAGCCCGAACGGGCAGCCGGGCGGCTGCGCGGCGGTGCTCGCCGCGCAGCGGTCCAGCCCGGCGCGCACCTGCCCACGGATGTCGTCGAGAGCGCCGTCGACCAGCTCCGGCACCCCGAACTGCAGCGGTGCGACGTAGTCGAACCCACCGTTCTGCACGAATCCGGTCGCCCGGCTCTCGCCGAACAGCGTGTCCGGGGCGGCGACCGCCTCGTAGGCGCCGGGGAAGGCCACGGTCACCCGGCCGGCGGCGCCGAGCCCGACCCCGTTCACGGTCACCTGCCGGCCGCGCTGCCCGGCCACGGCGAGCCGGACGAACGGCAACCGCAACCGCCAGCGGTGGTTCTCCTGGACCGCCAGGACGTTCTCGGTGATCGCCCGGTCGTCGGCGCGATAGTCGACCTGGACGATCCGGGCCGGGGCGCCGAACTGGGTGCCGGCGTCGGTCGTCGCGCGGACCTCCGCGTCGCGGGGGCGGTGCGCGCGGGCCTTCAGGGCGGTGTCGCTGAGCAGCGGGTACTGCGAGGTGTCGAGGTCGACGGAGCCGGCCACCAGGCGCAGGGCGGCGGTGGCGTCCCCGTCGGCCAGGGCGTCGAAGTAGCGCGCGGCGACGCTCCGCGGATCGTCGGCGACCCGGCGGGTCACCGCGATCGCCATCACACCCACGGCGAGCAGCAGCAGGAGCGCGATGAGCGGGGCGGGGCCTCTCCGGCGTACACCCGGATGGTGGTGATCCGGAACGGGCGCCGGGGGCGCGGTGGGCGTCGGCGGCGCGGCCGAGACGACCGGCGCGGCGCAGTAACCGCACCACTGCCGCTCCACCGCGACGTCACCCCCGCAACGGAAGCACAGGGTCGTCACCACGTCATCGGACGCTACCGGAAACCGGCTTTTCGCTCAGGAGCTTCCGAAACGGTCAACTGTTCGGTGCGCCCTACACTGGCCGCCATGCTCTTCCTGGTGGTCGCCTATGACGGGTCGGAGCTGCTCGACATCGCCTGCGTCACCTCGGCGCTCGCCATCGCGAACCGGATCGGCGCCGACCCGCCCTACCGCACCGTGCTGGCCACGCCGGGCGGCCGTCCGGTCGCCTGCGACTCCGGGCTGCGCCTCGACGCCGGTGCCGAGCTCGAACGGATCAACGAACCGCTCGACACCCTGCTGGTCACCGGCGGCAACGGGCACGAGCAGGCGGCGGCCAGCCCGATCGTCGTCGGACACGTCCGCCGGTTGGCGCCCCTCGCCCGCCGCATCGCCTCGGTCTGCACCGGCTCCACCGTGCTCGCCGCCGCCGGGCTGCTCACCGGACGAAGAGCGACGACCCATTGGCGGTACGCGGCGGAGCTGGCCGCCCGATACCCGGACGTCCTGGTCGACGCCGAGCCGGTGTGGATCCGCGACGGGCGGGTGGCGACCTCCGGCGGGGTGACCAGCGCGCTCGACCTCACCCTCGCCTTCATCGAGGAGGACCACGGGCCGACGATCGCGCGCGGGGTGGCCCTGGGGACGGTCGCCTACCTGCAGCGGCCCGGTGGGCAGGCGCAGATCAGCATGTTCCTGGCCCGGCGCGGGGCCGACGACTTCGTGTGCCGCCGGGCCACCGACCACGTCGCCGGGCATCTCACCGACGACCTGAGCAGCGGGGCGCTGGCCCGGCGGTTCGGGGTGAGCGAGCGGCATCTGACCCGGCTGTTCCAGGCCTACGTGCAGCTGACCCCGGCGCAATACGTGCGACGGGCGCGGACCGAGGCGGCCGCCCATCTGCTCGGGTCGACCGGGCTGCCGATGGCCGCCGTCGCCCGGCGGTGCGGTTTCGGGTCGACCGAGTCGCTGCGGCAGGCGTTCCTCGACCGCTACGGGATGCCCCCGTCCCGGTACCGGACCCGGCGACCCGCCCGGCTACGGCCCCTCGCGGACCTCCCCTCCCCGGGATGATCACAGGGATCCGGCCCGGCTGCCCACGAATCCGGACCTTCCCCCCGCCCGGGCGGGCGTGCGGGTGGTGGCGCGACACAGCATCGCGGCATGCAGATCGCCATCGTGCTCTACCCGGGGATGACCGCCCTGGACGCCATCGGGCCCTACGAGATCCTCCGGTTCCTGCCGGACAGCGAGGTGCGCTTCGTCGGGGCGGAGCCCGGGCCGGTGGTCACCGACAGCGGGGTGCTGGTCCTCGGGATCACCCACGGCTACGACGAGACGCCGCGGCCCGACCTGGT
Source organism: Actinoplanes sp. SE50/110 (assembly GCF_900119315.1). NCBI lineage: Bacteria > Bacillati > Actinomycetota > Actinomycetes > Micromonosporales > Micromonosporaceae > Actinoplanes > Actinoplanes sp. SE50/110. Next base: position 6,953,896 of record NZ_LT827010.1, read on the forward strand.
GCTGGTGCCCGGCTCCGGGCCGAACACCGCGACGGCGATGGTCGACCGGCAGCTCACCGATTGGCTGCGGCGGGTCCACGAGACGACGACGTGGACCACGTCGGTCTGCTCGGGCGCACTGATCCTGGCCGCCGCCGGGATCCTGCGGGGCCACCCGGCGACGACGCACTGGATCGCCCAGGACGCGCTGAAGTCCTTCGGCGCCGCCGCCCGCCGCGACGACCGCGTGGTCCGGTCCGGCAGGATCCTCACCGCGGCCGGGGTGTCGGCCGGGCTGGACCTGGCGCTGTGGCTGACCGGCGAGATCGCCGGCCGCGACCACGCCGAGACGGTGCAGCTCTTCATCGAGTACGACCCGCGGCCACCGTTCGACGCCGGCCACCCGTCCAAGGCCCGCCCGGAGATCTTCGACCGCGCCGACCGCCTGGGCCGCCGCATCGCGATGTCACCCGGCGCGTTCCGGGCGGTCGCCACGGTCGCCTGGCAGCAGGCCCTCCGGCGCACCCGCCGCACCGCGGAGAACCGCCGCGGCGACCTTGACCGCGGCCGCAACCGGCGGTGACCACCCCGCCGACCACCGCGGCCACGGGTGCGAAAGCCGCGGCAGCCCAGCCGTCCACCGCGGTCACGGGTGCGAAAGCCGCGGCAGCCGTCACCCCGCCGCGTCGCGGTAGCGCAGCCAGGCCGCGAAGGCCCGCACCTCGGCCTCCTGGTCGGCCGTCAACCCGGCGGTGCCGGCCGGCAGGCCACCGGTGACCGGCGGCGCGCTGACGCGATAGGGCCGGGGCGGCAGCCTCAACGCCGCGCGGGTGGCCGCGTCCACCCGCTGGAGGGTGGCCCGGGCATCGTCGTCCGGCAGGTCGAGGTGCTCGGCGAGCCGTTGCTGCGCGACGGCCAGCGCCGGGAGGGCCGCGCCGTACACCGCGCGTCCCTGCTCCGTCAGTTCCACCAGCGTGCTGCGCCGGTCGGCGGCATTGGGCGTGCGGGCCAGCTCACCGCGCGCCTGGCAGCGGCGCAGCATGGCCGACAGCGTGGTGGGCGACATGCCGGTCCACTGGGACAGCTGGGTGGCGGTCACCGGACCGAGGTCGCTGACCAGGCCGTACAGCGCGAACTCGTCCACGGACAACGGGCTGTCGGCGAGCTCCTCGGCGACGAGTGCGGTGGCCACCGAGGAGAGCAGCCAGATGTCGACGAGAACGTTCTTGGGGCCCGGCATGGGGAGCAGCATACCAATCAAGTATTGCGTTTTCGCAGTAACTAGTGCGAGACTGCAGCGACTGATGCTCTACCACCCGGAGGAGACACACCGTGGTCACCACCGCACCCGTGCGGCTGTCCCGTTCCCTGCAGCGCCTCGCCGGCGTCGCCGGTCTGCTCGGCGCCACCGTGCTCGTGGTCAACGCGGCCAAGCGCGCGCACCTCGTTCCGACGTCCGCGGTGACGCAGTTGCTCGCACCGTTGGCCGAGGTCTTCGCCCTGGCCCTGATCACCGCCCTCTACCTGATCTGCGAGGGGCGGATCGGCCGGCTCGGCCGGCTCACCTTCGCGGTGAACTACGTCGCGCTGGCCGCGCTCGTCGGCGTCGAGTTCGTCATCAACCTGGTGTTCTCCCGGCTGAGCACGGATCAGATAGCGGATCTGCGCGCCGGCCCGCTGGGCGTGGCGCTGACCGTCGCGTCCATCCTGTTCCTGCTGGGATCGGTGGGCTTCGCCATCACCCTGGCGTCCACCGCGATCCCGCCCCGAGGCGCACTGGCGCTCTACGCCCTGGGGTCGGTGCCGGTGGCACTGCGCGCCTTCGTGCCGGAACAGGTTCTCGACGTGTCCCTGTTCGTGCTGGCCATCGGGGTGTCCTGGCTGTCGGCGTGGCTGGTCGGCACCCGTCGCGCCGACGGCTGACAACACCGGAGCGCACCCGTCGCGCCGAGGGCTGACAACACCGGAGCGCACCCGTCGCGCCGAGGGCTGACGACACCGGAGCGTCCCCGCCGGCATCGATCAAGGCCACCGTTTGCCGGCCGGGCCGGCACCGGGGTCCGCCCATGGCGCGTGCCCGCGGACCCCACGGAGGATCCGGAAGTGCCGGCGGCGGGTCAGCCGCAGGACGAGCCCGGCGGGAACCCCGAAAGCGCGAACACCGGCACCGGCCGGGAAGTCGTCGATGCCGACGATGCGGTAGGCGGCGCCGCGGTGCAGGACCGTGCAGCCGCCGGCCGCCTCGGCGTTGCGCAGCCAGGCGACGTCCGGGCCGTAGGTGAGTTCGGCGATGAAATCCGGGCCGCGCCGGACCAGGAGCAGCGGGGTCTCGTAGCGGGTGCCGGTGCGGCGGCCGACGTGCTGGACGACCGACAGCGGGCCCCAGCCGCGGTGGACCGTGGCGATCGCCGGGCGGTTGATCGTGTGCTTCAGCAGCCGGAACCAGATCCGCTTGGCTCTGCCCATCCCCACCGTCCCATCCCACCATGCCCGCCCTCGCCGGCACCGGCCGCCAGCGCTCACGACGAGGGCCGGGCACGGTGGACGGACGACGCGGGCGAGCGCGCGGGGGTTGCGCCGGACGGCTCGGGGTACCAGCCGGTCATGCCCCCGACAGTCGTGATCACCGGAGCTTCCAGCGGCGTCGGACGGGCCAGCGCGCTCGCGTTCGCCCGATGCGGCGCACGGCTCGCGCTCGCCGCCCGGTCCGCGGAAGCGCTGGAAACGGTCGCCGCCGAGTGCCGCGCGCTCGGGGCGCGGGTGGTGACCGTCGTCGCCGATGTCACCGAGCCGGCGATGGTGCGGGAGGTCGCCGCCGCCGTCGACCGCGTGGACGTCTGGGTGCACACCGCGGCGGTGATGGCGTACGGGCGGTTCGAGGACGTGCCGGTCGAGGTGTTCGACCAGGTGGTGCGGGTCGACCTGCTCGGGGCGGCGAACGTCGCACGGGTCGCACTGGAGACGTTCCGGCGGCAGCGGCGCGGGGTGCTGATCTTCGGCGGGTCGCTGCTGGGGACGGTGGTGACGCCGTACACGAGCTCGTATGTGACCAGCAAGTGGGGGCTGCGCGCACTCGTTCGGGCATTGCGGCTGGAGACCCGGGACGCCGCCGACATCCATGTCTGCCTGGTGTCGCCGGGGGCGGTGGACACCCCGATCTACCGGCGGGCGGCCAACTTCGCGGGGCGGTACGGGCAACCGCCGCCGCCGGTGGATTCGCCGGAGAAGGTGGCGGCGGCGATCCTGCGGTGCGCGCGGCGGCCGCGGGGCACGGTGAACGTCGGGATCGCGAACAAGATCATCAGCTTGGGGTTCGTGGTGACGCCGGCGCTGTACGACGTGCTGGTGGGGCCGCTGATGCGACGCGGCGGACTGTCCCGGGAGCGGGTCGGGCCGCACAACGGCAACGTGTTCACCCCGGTGCACCACGCCGCCGCCGAGGACCGCCGATGACCCGCGTCCGGGGGTCTCAGGCCCAGGCGCGCAGGAAGAAGTGGCCGAGCACGTCGAGGATCATCAGGACCAGCGGATAGCCACCGGGGAACAGGCTGAAGATCAGCAGCAGCAGGACGCCGATGTTCTTGTCCTCGAACCACAGCCGCATCCACTGCATTCCGTGCCCGGGGCGGGGGATCGCGTTGTACAGGATGCCGAACCCGTCCAGCGGCGGGATCGGGATCAGCGCGAGCAACCCGAACGCCAGCAGTCCCACCCCGAACGACAACAGCACCTGCTGGCCGTACGGCAGCGGGCCGTCGACGCCGTGCAACACCATGCCGACCGTCAGGCTCTGGAACCGGAAGTCGTCGGCGGAGATCAGCGCGAACGCCGCGACCAGCAGCTCACCGGCGAGGATGCAGGCGACCGGACCGGCCGCGAAGACCGCCGCCGCCCGGCCCCGGCCCCGCCAGCGCGGCACGTCGTCGACGGTGAGGATCTTGCCCCAGCCCATGCCGCCGAGGGCCGCACCGACCGCACCGAACGGGTCCAGGTCGTGGCGCAGGCTGGGGGTGAGACGGTCGCCGCGCTCGGCGAGGCCGACAGTGCGTGCGGTGAACCGGATCGCGACGGCGCGCAGCATCACGGCAGCGATGAAGGAGACGACCAGTGCGGCGAACGCGACCGGTGTCCCGAGCGCGAACAGCACGGAACCGGCGACCTATCCTCGTTCTGCCTTGGAGGCGATGACCTCGCGAGCCAGCTGACGGTAGTTGCGGGCGCCCGAGGACGCCGGGTCCAGCGTAGTGATCGGGGCGCCGGCCACGGTCGACTCCGGGAACTTCACCGTCTTGGTGATGACCGTCTGGTACACCTTGTCGCCGAACGCCTCGACCACGCGCTGCAGCACCTGGCGGCAGTGGGTGGTGCGGGAGTCGTACATGGTGGCGAGGATGCCTTCGAGTTCCAGGTCGAAGTTGAGCCGCTCGCGCACCTTGTCGATGGTGTCGAGCAGCAGGGCGACACCGCGCAGCGAGAAGAACTCGCACTCCAGCGGGATGAGCACGCCGTGCGCGATGGTGAGCGCGTTGATCGCCAGCAGGCCCAGCGAGGGCTGGCAGTCGATCAGGATGAAGTCGTACTCCTTGCGGACCGAGCGCAGCGCCCGGGCCAGGGCCATCTCCCGGGCCACCTCGTTGACCAGCTGGATCTCGGCCGCGGAGAGGTCGATGTTGGCCGGCAGCAGGTGCAGCCCGGCGACATCGGTCTTGATGATGACGTCCTCGGTGGTGACGTCGTCCTGCATGAGCAGGTTGTAGATGCTCAGGTCGAGGTTGTGCGGGTTGACCCCGAGCCCGACCGAGCAGGCGCCCTGCGGGTCGAAGTCGACCAGGAGCACCTTGCGGCCGTATTCGGCCAGGGCGGCGCCCAGATTGATGGTGGTGGTCGTCTTCCCGACACCACCTTTCTGGTTCGCCAAAGCGATGATCCGCGCGGGGCCGTGCCGATCGGTCGGCATCGGCTCCGGGATCGGACGGCGCATCGTGTACGCCGTGGGGTCGGCAGGACCGAGGTCGGCGCCCAGATCCAGGGAATTCTGCTGATCGCGGAGCGCGGTGGTCCAGGCCTCCGCACGGTCGTTCCCTGACATCGCCCTCGCCCCCTCCCGACTCGATGCCCGACTGTACGCCACACGCGCCGCCCTGTCGGGGTCAGCCGTTCGGCGTGTCGCACCTAAGGGTGCGTAGCTTCTAACGAGCGCGCGGGTGGGAGGTCGCGTAGACCTCCCGCAGGCGCTCGACGGTCACCAGCGTATACACCTGTGTCGTGGTGACCGAGGCGTGTCCCAGCAGTTCCTGAACGACGCGCACATCGGCCCCGCCGTCGAGCAGATGCGTGGCGTAGGAGTGACGCAACGTGTGCGGGCTGACCGCGTGCGGCCCGTCGACCGGCAGGCCGGCCGCGGTGGCGCAGCGGTGCAGCACGGTCCAGGCGCTCTGCCGGGACAGCCGGCCGCCACGGGCGTTCAGGAAGATCGCCGGGGTGCCCCGCCCGGCCTCGGCCAGGGTGGGCCGGGCCCGCACCAGATAGGCCTGCAACGCGGTACGGGCGTAGCCGCCGACCGGGACGAGCCGGGTCCGGCCACCCTTGCCGCGCAGCGTGGCGGCACTGTCCGCACCCAGTTGCAGGTCGTCGATGTCGGCGCCGACCGCCTCGGAGATCCGCGCCCCGGTGCCGTAGAGGAACTCCAGCAGGGCCCGGTCCCGCAGACCCAACGGGTTGTCCGCGGCGGGCACCGCGAGCAGTCGTTCGACCTGGTCGGTGTCGAGCGCCCGGGGCAGCCGCCGGGGTGGCGCGGGCGGATGCACGTCGGCCGCCACGTCCTGCGCGACCAGACGTTCGCGGACGGCGAACCGGTGCAGGCCGCGGACCGCGCTGATCGCCCGGGCGGCCGACGACGAGGCGAGACCCTCGTCACGCAGGGTGGCCAGGTGGCCGGTCACGTCGGCCGGGCGGACCCGGTCGAGGTCCTCGATGCCGGCCGCGACCAGCCGTTCGGCGTACCGGTCGAGGTCGCGGCGGTACGACGCGAGCGTGTTGCGGGACAGTCCACGCTCGACGCCGAGATGGTCCAGGTACGCCTTTATCGCCCGGTCGAGTGTCAGCTCAGCACCTCCGTCAGCAACGTCACCGGCATCCCGTGCGCCTCGGCCACCGGGCCGTAGACGACGTGACCGTCGTGGGTGTTGAGCCCGGCGGCCAGCGCCCGGTCGTGGCGCAGCGCGTCGCGCCAGCCCCGGTTGGCCAGTTCCAGAGCGTACGGGAGGGTGACGTTGGTCAACGCGTAGGTGCTGGTGTGCGGCACCGCCCCGGGCATGTTCGCGACGCAGTAGAACATCGATCCGTGCACCCGGTAGGTCGGGTCGTCGTGGGTGGTCGGCCGGGACGCCTCGAAGCAGCCGCCCTGGTCGATCGAGATGTCGACCAGCACGCTGCCCGGTTTCATCCGCTCCACCAGATCGTTGGAGATCAGCGTCGGCGCTTTCGCACCGGGCACCAGGACCGCGCCCACCACCAGGTCCGCGTCGAGCACGGCGCGTTCGATCTCGTACGCGTTGGAGGCGATCGTCTGCAGGTGCCCGCGATAGTCGGCGTCGGCGGCCCGCAGCCGGGCGATGTTGCGGTCCAGCAGCTTGACCTCGGCCTGCATGCCGAGCGCGATCGCGGCCGCGTTCATCCCGGACACACCGGCCCCGATCACCACCACCTTGGCCGCGTAGACGCCGGGCACCCCGCCCATCAGCACGCCGCGGCCGCCGCCCTGGCGCATCAGGTGGTACGCGCCGACCTGGGGCGCGAGCCGACCGGCCACCTCGGACATCGGGGCCAGCAGCGGCAGGGACCGGTCGGCGAGCTCGACGGTCTCGTAGGCGATCCCGGTCACCCGGTGTTCCATCAGCGCGTCGGTGCACTCCCGGGAGGCGGCCAGGTGCAGATAGGTGAACAGCACCTGGCCGGGCCGCATCCGATGGTATTCGCTGGCCACCGGCTCCTTGACCTTGAGCACCAGGTCGGCTTCGGACCACACCGAGTCGGCGTCGGGCAGGATGGTGGCGCCGGCCTCGCGGTAGTCCGCGTCGGTGATCGAGGAGCCGAGTCCGGCCGCGCTCTGAACGAACACCTGATGTCCGGCCCGGGCGAACTCGAACACGCCGGCCGGGGTGATCGCCACCCGGAACTCGTTGTTCTTGACCTCGCTGGGAATGCCGATTTTCACCGTATTACCCCCTTTGACCGGCACGCTACCCACTCGGTATCACCGCAAGGGAGACTTACCGGTACGGTCGCCCGATGAGTGGCGGCTTTCCCTGGCTTCTCGTCGACCAGAACATCGACGACGGCGACGCGGTCGTGGCGGCGTGCGCCGACATCGACGGCCTGTTCGCCGACCCGGGTGAGCCGCCGGTCGAGCGGTACACGCTGCTCGGCTGCGCCCCGGCCGGCCGGCTGCGCGCGGCCTGCGACGGCTACGGCGCGCCCTGGCTGGGCAACATCGGACTGGAGACGATCCACCGGCCGGAGTCGAAGCATCCCCGGGAGTGCTGGGAGTGCACCGAGGAGTTGCTCGACCTCACCGTGGTGTCGGCCAGCCCGACCGGCTACGGGGTGTTCGACGTGGTCCTGGAGGGCCGGCTGCGGATCGATCCGGAGCACCGCAAGCGGCGCCGCGGGCCGGACCGGGCCCCGGAGGCCGACGGCTACGTGCTGACCGGGATCACCGGCGAGGGCGAGGAGACGTTCGGCACCTGCCAGGACGTGTCCGGAGTGTTCCGGTCCCGGCCGCAGCGGGTGCCGGCACCGGCGACGCTGATCGGCTGCCGGCCCGAGCCGCGGCTGCGGCGGGCGATCGACGCGTTCACCCGGGGCGCCGCCCGGCACCGGCGGATGATCATCGCGTCGATCTTCAGCGTGGCCGACGACGGCACCGCGACGCACATGCTGGACAGCGGGCTGGGCGCCGAGGTGTCCGCCGTGCGCCCGTCGGTGCTCGGCGACGGGCTGCTCGACGTCGACTTCGGGAGCTCCTACGGGGATGCGATCAAAGGCGGTCGCCCGCACGGGGCCCGGGAGATCTGGGAGCGCTGGCAGGCCGGACGACCGACCGAGCGGGGGCAGTGGGCGGCGTACCCGGCGGCGCTGCGGCACGAGTGGGCCGGCGCCGCGCTGGCCCACCACCGGCCGGGGCCGGACCGGCCGGCCGGGCGGACGTACCACCTGGACGGCCGGCACGTGACCGACGAGGACGGCTTCTACTGCGCGATCGGCGAGGCGATCAACGGCCCGGGCGGATACTTCGGGTGGAACGCCGGAGCGCTGCACGACTGCCTGCTCGGCGGCTGGGGCGCGGCGCCCGGCTTCCGGCTCGTCTGGCACGACTCGGCGGTGGCCCGCAAGCACCTGGTCCCCGGTTACGACCGCCGCGACTGGTGCCCGGCGATCACCATGGACCACCTCCTCGCCTGGCTGGCCGAGGACGGGGTCGAGGTCGACCTGCGCTGATCACGCCGGCCGCGGAGGTGCCGTCCGCGCCGCGACCGGCGATCCCGGCCGCCCTAGTTGGACACCCTGGCCAGCCGGTCCTTGAGACCCTGGCCGAAGGCGGTGGCGGTGCCGTTGTGGTTGCTGATCAGCGACGGGCCGGTCGAGCAGTCCCAGGTGTTCCAGGTCCAGCCCAGGTAGCCGACCTGGTGCGCGTCCGCCCAGTCCATCAGGGGGTCGATGAACCCGTGGGCGCAGTCGTTCTCGCCGATCTCGCTGAGTGTCAGCGGGACCTGCGCGGCGACCGGCGCCAGCTGGCTGTTCCAGCAGGCGGTGGTGGCACACGTGTTGAAGTTGTAGATGTGCGCGAAGGCGGCCAGGTTGTTCAGCGGGTCGCTCGGCTTGTAGGTGAGCCACTGGCTGAGGTCGTTGGCGTAGGCCAGCCCGCCGACCAGGATCACGTTGGTGGCCCCGGTCGCCCGGACCGCGTTGACCAGGCTCTGGAAGCCCGCCACCGGGTAACCGATGCCGGTGCAGGTGCCGCCGTCACGCCAGCACTTCCAGCCGCTGGTGGCGTCGCCGGTGGCCCGCTCCGGGTAGGGCTCGTTGAACAGGTCGAAGACGACCGCGTCGTCGCCCTTGAAGGCGCCGGCCACCCCGGTCCAGAAGGACGGGGCGTACTGCGCGTCGGGCATCGGCTTCTGGCAGGTCGCCTTGACGTCGCTGCACCCGGACGACGGGCCGGTGTACAGGCCGTGGTTCCAGTGCATCTCGACGATCGGCGTGATGCCGTTCCTGACCAGCAGGGTCACGTAGTCCTTGACGGCCGTCTGGTAGACCGCGCCGCCGTACGCCGCGGGCACGTCCGCCGTGCCCAGCCAGCACTCCTCGTTCAGCGGCACCCGGACCGTGCGGATCTTCCAGGTGCGCATGGCGTCGATCGAGGCCTGGTCCATCGGGCCGTCCCAGATGCCGTTGCCCTGAATGCAGGCGAACTCGCCACCGGAGCGGTTGACCCCGAGCAGCCGCCGCGTCTCTCCGGCGGCGGTGACCAGCTTGTTGCCACTGACTTTCAGAGCGGGGGCGGCGCCGGACGGCGGAGGCGGGGTGGACGGCGACGCGGGAACCGTCCCGTTGCACGCCACTCCGTTCAGGGTGAAGGCGGCCGGCACCGGGTTGGCGCCGCTGAAGGTGCCGGTGAAGCCCACACCCACGGTCGCGCCGGTGGCCAGTGAGCCGTTCCAGCCCATCGAGGCGGCGGTGACGTGCGCGCCGCTCTGGCTCCAGGTCGCGCTCCAGCCCTGGGTCACCCTTTGCCCGCTGTCCGGGAAGTCGAAGCCGAGGCTCCAGGAGGTGAGCGGGTCGCCGAGGTTCTTGACGCTGACGTCGCCCTGGAAGCCGCCGGGCCACTGGCTGGCGATCTTGTAGGTGACGGAGCAGCCGGCACTGGCCGCGGACGCCGGGGGCAGCGCTGTGACCAGGGTGCCCGCGGTGGCCAGCGCACCGGCCGCGAACAACGCCATCGTGCGGAGTCTCATGGGGGATACCAATCGACGGGGACGGATTGGGAGCGCTCCCATTCTGTCCCTCGTTCAACGAGTACGCAACATTCAACCGAGCAGTCGTGCCCGCAGCGCCGCCGCCCCGCTGCCGTGCAGCTCGTCGAGCACCACCGGGCGCCCCGTCATCGCCAGCATCAGCGCCTCCCCCGCGCCCCGCACGGTCAGCAGGCCCTGACCACCCTCCCAGTCCAGGTCGGTGGCGATGAACCGCAGCCCGTCCAAGCGGCCACGCGCCACGAACGAGCCGCGCGCCTTCGGGCTGATCAGGAAGTCCAGCGCGAGCAGCATCCGTTCGGGCACCAGGTCCCGGGTCAACCCGAGCGGGCGGCAGATGTCCTGCCCGTGCACCTGCAGATCGGTGAGCTGCCCGAACGGCCCGACCACCGGCGGGTTGAAGTCGAACTCGGCGTTCGCCCGCAGCTGCAGCGCGATCTCGTCGGCGGTCAGGTCCAGCGCCAGGTCGCGGACCAGGTCGGCATTGGCCCGGTGCACCCGGAAGCCGTGCCGGATCACCGCCGGCACGATCCGCCGGGCCCCGAAGATCCACGGCGCGCAGAGGTGCGCCGCCACCTCGTGCACCGTCCAGCCGGCACAGAGGCTGGGCGTGATCAGCTGACTCGGCTTCAGCGACTCGATCAGCTCCGCGATCCGGCGGCGCTCATCGGCGATCATCGACAGCATGTCCACAGCGGACAAGTTACCGTGCGACACCGGATGATCACTGGAATGCGTGCCGGTTCCGGTCGGCCCACCCTCCGAAAGTGCCCGCCGGACGCCCCAGCACCCGCTCGACATCCGGGGTGATCCGCTGCTCAGCGGCGGTCGGCGCGCCGAGGATGGCGAGTGTGCCATCGACGACCGGCGCCGGCATGAATCCCAGCATCTGCGCACGGGCCTCGTCCACGGTCTGCTCGACGAAGCGCACCGCCTCGCCGAGCGCCTGACCGATCCGGGCCGCCCGCTGCCGCGGTGTGCTCAGCTCCGGCCCGGTCAGCTCGTAGACCCGCCCCGCGTGCGCCGGATCGGTCAGCGCCGCGGCCGCCACCCCGGCGATGTCCCGCGGGTCGACCAGCGGCAGCCCGACGTCACCGAACGGGGCTCGCGCCTCCCGCCGGGCGCGGATCGACTCGGCCCAGGCCAGCGCGTTCGAGGCGAAGCCGCCCGGCCGCAGCACCGTCCACTCCAGCCCGGACCCCCGCACGGTCTCCTCCAACGCCCGCAGCGGGGCGTGCGCCGGCCGGGCCGCGGCGCCCTGCGAGGACAGCAGCACGACCCGCCGCACCCCGGCGGCTTTCACCTCGTCCAGGATGGTCGGCCCATCCAGGTGCGCACCGGCGCCCGAGACCAGCAGGAAGAACGCCTCCGCCCCGGCCAGCGCCGGCCGTAGGCTCGGCGGGTCGGCCAGGTCGGCCGGCCACCGCGGCGCCGCGCGGGACACCGCCCGCACCCGTGCGCCGCCCTCGGTCAGCGTCGCCACCAGCGGCCGGCCCACATTGCCGGTCGCCCCCGTCACCACGATCATTGCGACTCCCTCTCCGGTCCCTCGTGGACCTGTGAGAAAGACGCTAAATGCCTGGACACGGTAGGTACCTAGAGGATAGTAATGATTTTGTGACGAGCGTTACCAGCACCGACCCCCTGCAGGCCTGCCCGATCGCCCCGGTGGTCGACATCGTCTTCAGCCGATGGACCACACCGATCCTCTGGACGCTGCACGAGAGCGGCCGGCTGCGTTTCGTCGAGCTGGAGCGCCGCCTCCCGACGATCACGCCGAAGGTGCTCACCCAGCGGCTGCGGCAGCTGGAACGCGACGGCCTGATCACCCGCACCTACCACGCGGAGGTGCCGCCGCGCGCGGAGTACGAGATCAGCGACCTGGGCCGCAGTCTCGCCCCGGTCTTCGCCCAGCTGGCCACCTGGGCCGGCGGTCACCTGGGCGAGGTGGACCGGGCACGCGCCGCTTACGACGCGACGAAGATGCAGAGCATGTGACCGGCCGGGTCGGCATAGACGCGCAGCGGCTCGTCCTCGTCGTCGCTGCGGTCGAACCGCAGCGTGGCGCCCAGGCTCAGGGCCCGCTCGTGCTGCCGGTTCAGCTCGGCCACCGAGTCCACCGCGGTGTCCAGGTGCATCTGCTGCGGGACGGTGCCGTCCGGCCAGGTGGTCGGTTTCAGCCCGGGCTCCTGCTGGAAGGCGAGCCGCATGCCGCCGTCACCCTCCAGCACCAGCCAGTCGCGGCCCTTCTCGTCGTCCTCCCCCGGTGCCGGGGGCTCGTCGCCGGGCCGATATCGCAGGCCCAGCAGGTGCCGGTAGAACTCGGCCAGGGCCCGCGCGTCCGGCGTGTCCAGCACCACGGACTGCAGCTTCGGAAAGGTCACGATCCCCTCCATCCAGTAGGGCGTCGTGAACCTACTACCCGGGTCCGACAAAATATCGCCGTGCTCCTCAAGGTGATCGTCTGCGAAGTGACCGACGTGGCCGGCTTCGCCGCCGCGCAGGCCGGCTGGTCGGCGCTGCGCGGCCGGCCCGGCTTCCTGGCCCAGGCGGGCGGCTGGAGCGACCCGTGCACCGCCCGGATCGTCGGCTGCTGGCGGGACCGGGCCGCCCTGCGGGCGTTCATGGCCGACGGCCACGACGCGATCGCCGCCGGCCAGCGCGACACCTTCCGGCGCGCCGAAGTGCACCACTTCCAGGTGGTCCGCGCCTTCGGCAAGCCGTTCCCGGCCACCCTCGCCACCGCCCGGATCATACGGTTCGCGTACGGTCCGTCCCATCCTCCGGCCGATGCCGATTTTGTCCGGCCCGGGCACACGCTCGCCGCGCTGCTCGCGGTCGCCGACGACGGGCAGCCGTTGGCGGTCGCCGCGTGCTCGTCCGGAGACGGCGTCCCGCTGGAACCGGCCTGGACGGTGTGACCACCCCCTTTGGCCCCTGCGCCGGCCGCAACTCGGTACCTTCTTGCATGTGCTGGACGATCTTGCAACGGTGGACTGGGCGTCGCTGACCCACGCGTACGGCCCGGCGGAGGACGTCCCGGACCTGATCCGGGCGCTCGCCGGCGGTGACGACGACGCGCTGCACGACCTGCACGGCAACATCTGGCACCAGGGCACCGTCTACCCGGCCACCGCGCCCGCGGTGCCGTTCCTGATCCGGATCCTGGACGCGCCCGGCGCCGACCCGGCCGGGGTGCTCGGGCTGCTCGCCGTGATCGCCACCGGCGCCGGCTACCACGACGTGCACGAGCACGACCAGGCGGTCCGCGCCGGCCTGGCGATGCGCGAGCGGATCGCCGCCGAGCACGGCTGGGTCGCCGCCGCGCGCACCGCGGTCGCCGCCGGCCTGCCCAGCTACCTCCGGCTGCTCGCCGCCCACCCGGAGGACCCGGTGCGGACCGCGGCGGCCGGGGTGATCGGCACGCTCGGGCCGCAGGTGGCCGGCGGCGCCTCCGCGGCCCTGCGCCAGGCCGCCGCCGGGGACCGCTCCGAGGTGGTCCGCGCGGCCGCCGTGCTGGCCCTGGGCGACCGCGGCGAGACCGCCGACGACCGGCTCGCCGACCCGGCCCCGCTGGTGCGGGTGACCGCCGCGCTGGTGCTGGCCGCCGCGGACCCGGCGGCGGCGCTGCCCGGTCCGGTCGTGCAGATCCTGGAACGTGACACGCCCGACGCGTTCAGCCTGATCGAGGAGCTGCCGGCGCACGGCAGCGACCCGCTGCCGTGGGTGCTGCGCCGGCTGCGGCCCCGGTGGGAGCTGCAGGTCCGGCTGGTCGCCGGCTGGCTGCGGCACCCCGAGGAGGCGGTCCGCGAGGACGCCGCGTTCGCCGCCGACGAGCCGCTGCTGCGCTGGCGCCCGGCGGCCGGCCGACTGGTCCGGCCGCTCGCCGAGGCGCTCGACGACCCGGCCGAGAAGGTGCGCTCCTGGGCCGGGCGGCGGCTCGCGGTGTCCGGTTCCGCGGCCGCGCCGGTCACCGGGCTGCTCGCCGACGCCATGCGGCGCCACGACGACCGGTCCGCCCTGGTGGCGCTCGCCCGGCTGGCCGATCCACGGGCCGACGCGTACCTCGCCGGGCAGCTCACCGCGGGGCGCTGCGACGGGCTCGGCCCGGCCCTGGACCTGCTCGGCCCCTGGGCCACCGCCACCCGCGACGTGCTCGCCGGCGTGCTCCCGGCCGCCCCTGCAAGCCTGCGCGACCCGCTGCTGCGGGCGGCGGCCCGCACCGGGGTGCCGGCCGGCGATCTGGTCCCGCTGCTGCGCCGGTTCGCCCGGGAGCATCCGGTCACCGTCGCGACCGTCCTGGGTGATCTCGGCCCGGCCGCCGCCGACGCGCTGCCCGACCTGGCCGCACTGGGCAGCGAGCGGGCCCGGCACGCCGTCGCCCGGGCGTTCTGGCGGATCGCCGGCGACCCGTCCGCCGCCCTGCGCCTGCTGCGCGCCACCACCCTGGACGCCGCCGCCCGGGCGCTGGTCGCCGACCTGGGCCCGGCCGCCGCCGAGTTCGCCGGCCCGCTGCGCGAGCTGTTCGCCGCGCCGGACTGCGCGACGGCCGGTGAGGCGGCGGTCGCCTACTGGCGGGTGACCGGCGAGGCCGCACCGGTCGTCCCGGTCCTCACCGCCCACCTCAGGTGCCGCCGGTCGGCGCTGCAGGTGGTCGCCTGCCTCGGCGAGATCGGCCCGGCCGCGGCCGCCGCCGTCCCGCTGCTGCGCGCCGAGGTGGAGCCGCCGCTGCCGGTCTGGACGCACGGCGCCGACTACGACCGGATCCTCAAGGACGAGGCGTGGCGGGCGGCGTGCACGGCGACCCTGAACCGGATCTCCGGGGCACCCTAAGGGCTACGCCGGATGGATCTTCGGGGCGGCGCGGGCGTTCGATGAATCGGTCAGCATCACTCGATCCGAGGAGTCGGCATGCGCCTGACCGCCGTGTTCACCGCACTCGCCCTGGCCGCCGGCCCGGTGGCGGTACACCGCCCGCCCGGCCTGGACTGGGGCCCGTGCGAGCAGCCGGACGCGAACCTCACCTGCGCCACCCTGACCCTGCCGGTGGACTGGGCCGACCCGCACGGCGCCACCTTCGGCACGGTGGTGACCAAGCGGGCCACGCCGCACCAGGACGCCAGGGTGGGCACGCTCGTCTTCGGCCCCGGCGGGCCGGGCGACTCCGGGGTGGACCGGGTCCGGATCAACAACCGGTTCAGCGCCGAACAGCGGGATCGGTTCGACATCGTCAGCTTCGACCCCCGTACCGTCAAGCGGACGGCCGCGCCCACCTGCGCGCCGGAACCGGACCGCCCGCCCCTCATCCTGCGCGACCAGGCGGATTTCGACGCCGCGGTGACCACCAACCGGTCCTACTGGCAGCGGTGCCGGGCGAGCAACGAGGTGTTCGCGCACGCCGACTCGGTGAGCATCGCCCGCGACCTGGACGCGCTGCGACGGGCGCTCGGCGAGCGGCGGCTGACCTTCCAGGGCAGCTCCTACGGCACGGTGCTGGGCCAGATGTACGCCGAACGGTTCCCCGATCGGGTGCGTGCCATCGTGCTGGAGAGCGTCTTCGACCCTTACCTGCCGCTCACCGAGTTCGTCCGCTCCGAGGCCGCCGCCTCGCAGGACGTTTTCGAGGAGTTCGTGGCCTGGTGTGCCGGGCACACCGGGTGCGCGCTGCACGGCAGCGACGTCCGCGCCGTCTGGCGGTCCGTGCTGCACGACTACCCGGGCGTGAGCACCTTCGAGGTGGCCGCGCTGCCGATGGGCCTGACCCCGAACTGGGCGCTGCTGGCCACCACGATCAGGAACGCGGCGAACGGCACGCCCCCGCCGGTACCGAAGCTCGACGTGGCCTCCGGGATCTTCTGCGCGGACTTCCCGGCGGACGTCCGCGACTTCCGTGCCTACCAGCGGCTGCTCGCGATCACCGCGAAGGTGTCACCGGACGTGCCGTACGGCGCCGGGATGCTGGCGATCCGCACCTGTCTGGGCTGGCCGCAGCCGCTCGCCAACCCGCCGCACCGCCTCGACGTGCACACCCGCACCCCGCTGCTGCTGCTCAACGCCGTGCACGACCCGCGGACGCCGTACGGCTGGGCCCGGCACGTCGCCACCGAACTGGGCGCCAGCGGTCGGTTGGTCACCTACGAGGGCGCCGGCCACGGCTCGTACCAGGCCACCGCCTGCACCACCGCGATGGTCGACCGCTACCTGATCGACCTCACGATCCCGCCGCCGGGCGCGTCGTGCCCGGCGGCGGAGTGAGTCAGCGGGTGCGGGCCGCCGCGAGCAGACCGGCGACCGCGGCCGCGTTGGTGATCTCCCCGCGGAAGATCATCGCGACCGCCTCGTCCAGCGCGACCCGGACGACCTCCAGATCGGCCTCCTCGTCGTGCCGGGCGAACCGGTCCGCCACCGGCACCGGAGCCAGGTCGCGGGCCAGGTAGACCAGCACGTGCTCGGTGCTGAACCCGGGCGAGGTGTGCAGCTCGATCAGGTGCTCGAGGCGGCCGGCCGTGAGGTCGGCCTCCTCGGCCAGCTCACGGGCCGCGGTGACCGCCGGGTCCTCGCCGTCGACGTCGCGCAGCCCGGCCGGCAGCTCCCAGATCTTGGCGCCGATCGCGTGCCGGTACTGCTTGATCAGCACCACCCGGCCGTCCTCGTCGAGGGCGACCACCACGACCGCGCCCTTGTTGCGGACCACGTCCCGGTGGGCGGTGCCGCCGTCGGACATCGTCACCTCGTCGGTGACCACGTCGAAGATCGCCCCCCGGTAGCGCTCGACGGTGCCGACCGTCTCGTGCTCGAAGCCCATCAACTCGCCTCGACCGGCAGCTCGTCGGCGGCCGCGTACGCGACCGCGGCCTTGATCAGACCGTCGAAGAGCGGGTGCGGGCGGGTCGGGCGGCTCTTCAGCTCCGGGTGCGCCTGGGTGGCCACGAAGTACGGGTGGGTCGCACGGTCCAGCTCGATGAACTCGACCAGCCGGCCGTCCGGGGAGGTGCCGGAGAAGATCAGGCCCGCCTGGGTGAGCTTGTCCCGGTAGTCGTTGTTCACCTCGTACCGGTGCCGGTGCCGCTCGGAGATCTCGGTCGCGCCGTACACCTCGGCGACGATCGAGCCGTCCTTCAGCCTGGCCGGGTAGGCGCCCAGCCGCATGGTGCCGCCCATGTCACCCTTGCCGGCGACGATGTCCTCCTGGTCGGCCATCGTGGAGATCACCGGGTAGGTGGCGGTCTCGTCGAACTCCAGCGAGTTCGCCCCGGCCAGACCGGCCAGGTTGCGGGCCGCGTCGATGGTCATGCACTGCAGCCCGAGGCAGAGGCCCAGGATCGGCACGCCGTTCTCCCGGGCGTACCGGGAAGTGTTGACCTTGCCTTCGATGCCGCGCACCCCGAAGCCGCCGGGGATCACGATGCCGTCGACACCCTTGAGGGCGGCGGCCGCGCCGGCCGGCGTCTCGCAGCTGTCGCTCGGCACCCAGCGGATCTGGATCTTCACGGTGTTGCCGAAACCGGCCGCGCGGATCGCCTCGGAGACCGACAGGTAGGCGTCGGGCAGGTCGACGTACTTGCCGACCAGCGCGATCGTGATCGTGCGCTTCGGGTGGTGCACCCGCTCCAGCAGGTCGTTCCACGTCTGCCAGTTGACGTCGCGGAAGGACAGACCCAGGCGGCGCACGACGTAGGCGTCCAGCCCGCCGTCGTGCAGCACCTTCGGGATGTCGTAGATGCTGGGCGCGTCCGGACAGGCGATGACCGCCTCGGCGTCGACGTCGCAGTAGAGCGCCAGCTTGTGCTTCATCTTCTCGGGGATCTCCCGGTCACTGCGGCAGATCAGGGCATCCGGCTGGATGCCGATGTTGCGCAGCGCCGCCACCGAGTGCTGGGTCGGCTTGGTCTTCAGCTCGCCGGACGGCGCCAGGTACGGCACCAGCGAGACGTGCAGGTAGAACACGTGGTCCCGGCCGACCTCGTGACGCACCTGGCGGATCGCCTCCAGGAACGGCAGCGACTCCATGTCGCCGACCGTGCCGCCGACCTCGGTGATCACCACGTCCGGGACGTTTCCGTTCTCGTCCGGGTCGGCCATCGCGAAGATCCGGCTCTTGATCTCGTTGGTGATGTGCGGGATCACCTGCACGGTGTCACCGAGGTACTCGCCGCGCCGCTCCCGGGCGATGACCGCCGAGTAGACCTGGCCGGTCGTCACGTTGGCCTTGCCGGACAGGTCACGGTCGAGGAACCGCTCGTAGTGCCCGACGTCCAGGTCGGTCTCCGCCCCGTCCTCGGTGACGAAGACCTCACCGTGCTGGAACGGGTTCATCGTCCCCGGGTCGACGTTCAGGTAAGGGTCGAGCTTCTGCATCACGACGCGCAGTCCGCGGGCGGTGAGAAGATTGCCGAGGCTGGAGGCGGTGAGGCCCTTGCCCAGCGAGGAGGCGACGCCCCCGGTGACGAAGATGTGCCGCGTGTCGCGCACTGTTGAGGCCAAGGCCCGCTCCCGTGGTCGCCTGTCGTTCCAGATCTGCAGACCGGGGCGTCCTCGCCCCATCCACGGGAATTCACCGTAACACTCATTGCCGGGCCCGCCACGTTCGGGCTGGTGGGCGTGCGTGTCAGCCGGCCCCTTCGGTCACTGTCCGTTGATCCTCGTCGGCTTTGCGCAACAACGGGCCGCCCGGCCCGTCGGTCTGACCGGGCGGCGGGGTGCGATCCGCGGCATGCAGCAGCACCCGCAACGCGGTCAGCACGGCCACCGGGACCGCGGTCGCGGCGGCCGCGCCGGCCACCCCGAGCGCGGTGCCGCCGAACACTCCGGCCGTGATCGACGCCACCACGGTGCCGGCGATCGCCGCCCGCACCGCCGGATGCAGTCCGTACACCCTGTTCAGGCCACCCCACGGCGAGAACTGGCCGAAGACCAGCATCAGTGCCCCGGCCAGCGCCAGCAGGCTCAGCGGACTGTCCAGCAGGGCCTGCCCGTTGGCCGCGGCAGCCCGCTGCATCGCCGGACCGGCCGTCCCACTGCCCAGCGCGCTCAGGAACCGGCCCAGGGTGCCCTGCTCCAGCGGCGCCCGGTGCAGCTCGAAGGCGGCGAACCCGGCGGTCACCGCGATCGCGCCGACCCCCGCCCAGGCGAACCGGGCGAAGGTCAGCCAGCCCCCCGAACTCATCGCGGCGGCCACGCACACCCCGGTGGTGACCGCGATCGCGCCGACCGGATCGGCCCCCAGATAGGGGCTGCCGACCATCACCACGCCCAGGCCGCCGAACAGCACCACCACGGTCGGCCGCCACCGGCGCCCGACCCACTGGGCCAGACAGCCGGCGGCCAGCAGCAGACCGGCCACGAACACGCCCAGGCCGACACTGCCCAGACCGGCGTACCGGACACCGTGCGTCGCCGAATACCCGGCCACCCCGTTGAGCTGCAGCCGCGCCCCGGTGAGCAGATCCACCACGATCACGATGGCGCTCAGCGCCCCGGTCGCGCCCATCGGCCACAGCGTCATCCGGAACCGCGGGGCCAGCCGCACCGCGCACGTCCCGGCCACCATCAGCGCGAACGTGGCGGCGCCGAACATCCAGGCCGGATGATCCGCACTCCACCACGGCGCCACGTCGGCGACCAGCCCGGCCGGGATCGCCAGCGCGGCCGCGATCAGCGCCGCCTCCAGCACCGCGACCAGGCGGCGCGGCGGCAGCGGCGGCGCGACCGGTCCGGCATGCCGGCGAGCACGGATCAAAACCGGAATCACACCGACGAACAGGATGAGTTGTACGGCAGCCAGCACCGTGAAGAAGATCGACGCGACGCCGCGCTGGGCGATCGCCCGCCGATCCGCGTCGTTGTGCCCCTGCATCGCCTTGGCCGGGTCGTCCGGGCGGTCCCCCGAGACACTCGCCGCGTACCCGGCGAACAGCTTGTCCGGGGCCGGCCGGCCGAGCACCGCCAGCACCGTCGGCGCCACGTCGATCAGCTGCAGGTAACCGTCGCGCCCGGTGCCGGCCGAGGTCAGCCGGCCACCCTGCCAGCCCTCCCCCTCGGCGATCGCCACGTGCAGCCGGGAGGTGGCGTCGGTGTCGGCCACCCCGGCGATCAGCATCAGCGACCGCTCCGGGCGGGCCGCCAGCACCCGGGCCAGGTTCGCGTCCGCGGCGGCGACCGCGGCCTGCCGCTCCGCACCGGAACCGGCGATCGTGCCGAGGTCGACGATGCTGAGCACACAGTCGGAGAGCAGCTTGCGCGGATCGTCGGGCAGGGTGTCCACGTACTCGTCGACCCGGCCGAACGGGCGGGCGGCGGCCACCGCGGCGTTGCGGCCCACCGCCACCGTGCATCGCACCGACTCGGCCAGGGCGCCCGGGGTGGTGCCGTACGGCAGCCGATCCTGATTCATCCGGACCACGGTGCTCTGCGCGGTCACGCTCGCGCCGATCGTGTCCGGCCGGGTCAGATCCGGGGTGATCGCCGGGCAACGGCCGCGCACCGGACGGGTGTCCCAGGCCGCGTAGTTGCCCGAGCCGAGCGTCAGCCAGCCGTCCGACGGGCAGGTCACCTGATCCGCCGAGCGCACCGACAGCCAGCCGGTGGACCCCTTGGCCGCCTCCCGCCACAGCGCCGGGGTGCGCTGCGGGTCGAGGTCGTCCCAGCGGAGCCCGGCCGCGGCGGCGATCACCACGTAGTCGGCGGCACCCCGCTTGGTGTCCCCGGCCGGGCGGATCGTCAACCCGGCCAGCGTCGCGGCGCCGATCAGCAGCACCAGCAGGTAGGGCACCCAGGCGGCGGCGCCGCGGCCCCGCGGGGTGCCCGGCGGACGCACCCGCCGGATCTGGTCCAGCCGGCCGGTCACCGGGCGCTGACCTCGGCGTACACGGCGCGGACCGCGGTCACCACGGCGGTCTCGTCCGGCCAGGTCGCGGCCTGCAGCGGACCGCGGGCGGCCAGGTCCGCCCGGCGCTGCGGGTCCGACAACACGGAGCGTACGGCGTTGTCCAGCGCGTCCAGATCGTTCGGCGGGATGAGCACGGCGGCGTCCCCGACCAGCCCGGGCAACCCGCCCACCGCGGTCGTGACCAGCGGCACCCCGGCCCGCAACGCCTCCTGGGCGAACAACTGCCGCGCCTCCCAGTCGCTGGTGACCACCGCCAGGTCGGCGCCGAGCAGCAGATCCGGCACGTCCCCCCGGTGGCCGAGCAGCTGGAACGGGGCGTGCAGCCGCGACGCCCGCTGCGCCAGGGGCATGTAGCTGGGACCCGACCCGGCCACCACCACCACCGGCGCCGGGTCCAGCTCCCGCCACCGGGCCGCCGCATCGACCAGCAGGTCATAGTGCTTCTGCGGATGCAGCCGGCCGACCGACAGGATCAGCGGCGTGCTCCCCTTGATCTGGAACTCGGCCCGGACCGCCTGCCGGGTCCGTTTCGGCGCCCGCATCGCCGGCGCCGCCACCGGACCGAGCCGGGCGTTCCTCGCGCCCAGCGCGACCGCCCGCTCCACCAGATCCTCGGAGGCGCCCAGGGTCAGCGCCGCGTTGCGCGCCACGATCCGCTCCACCAGGGCGCCGGCCTGCCCGCGCAGCCCCTTGGCGAGCACCGCGTTGTGCCAGGTGACCACCAGCGGCACCCCGGTGCGGGCCAGCGACACCACGAACGCGGCCCGCAACCCGTGCGCGTGGATCACGTCGGCGTCCCGCCCGGCGATCGCCTTGCGCAACGCCCGGATCGCCCCGGAATCCTGCGGCCCCGGATCCGCCGGGATCTCCACCGGCGCGTACTCCACCCCGGCCGCGCCGAACCCGTAGTGCTCGTCGTTGGCGGCCGGACCGCAGACCAGCACCCGGCAGCCGGCCGCGACCAGGCCGCGGGCCAGCGAGAGGACGTGTCCGCCGGTGCCGCCGGTCGCCGAGCCGAGCACCAGCACGACCGAACCGTGCCACCCGTCGTCGCTGCTCACGAGCGGTCTACCCCTCTCCTCGCGCCTCATCCGCGCGCGTCCCGTCCTGCCGGCCGCCACCGATCGTCCTGCCTCGGCCAACGGTTTACCGGATCGGCGGGGACCGCTGCCATCCGGGCCGCGACGCGGTTACCTCGGTAACCGTCCCGTGTCCGTTCCGGCCGCCGACCCTACCTTCGCCATCGCGGGGACACGGTCCCGGCGAGGGGCCCCAGGTCACGCCGGTCCAGCGCGAACGCGACCGCCACGAACACCGCCGCCACCACCGCGCCGCCCGACACCCCCTCCGCCAGGCTGCCGAAAATCCCGGCCGTCGGCCAGAAAGCCGACCGGAGCCCGGCCACCACACCCCACCCGGCGAGCGCTGCCAGACCGGCCGCGACCACCGCGGCCACGGCGGCCCGGCCCAGCCCGGCGAGCGCCGCCGGCCCGGCATGCCGGCGCACCGCCAGTACCAGCAGCACCCCGGTCACGGTCATGCCCAGCGCGTTGGCCAGCCCCAGCCCGGCCAGCTCCGCGCCGCCGGCGAAACCGGCGGTGGCCACCACGACGGCGACACCGGCGCAGAGCCATCCGATCCCGGCCGCGGTCGCTGCCGCGACCGTCGCGCCCCGGGCGTAGAGCGCACGGGACAGCAGGGCGAACAGCGCGTAGCCGAACAGCCCGGGCGCGAAGCCGACGATTCCCGGGGCGGCGCCCTCGGCGTTCATCAGGTGCGACGCCGGGACGGCCAGACCGGCCAGCGCCGCCGTCCCCAACCCGGCCAGCAGCACCACCGAACGCGCGGTGCCGGCCAGGGAGACCGCGTAGGCGTCCTCGTCGCGCCGCACCACGGCATCGGCGAGCCGGGGGTAGACCGCGGTCGCCAGCGGCACGGCGAGCACCGCCCAGGGCAGCAGGAACACCGTCTGGGCGCCGTTGTACCGGGCCAGCTGCTGCGCCCCCAGCGTGACGATCAACGCGACCACCACCTGCTGCGCGCCGACTGTGACCGCACCGGCCCAGCCGAGCCGCACCGCCTGGCGGCCCTCGCCACCCGGGAAGCGGAAGCCCGGCCGGATCGGCAGGCGCAACCTGACCAGCGGGATCAGCAGGCACAGGCTGAGCACCACGACGCCGAGGGTGGTGCCCACCGACAGGATGAGCTCGCCCGCGGTGGACAGCCCGTCGACATCGGTCCGGGCGCCGTCGACCCCGGCATACGCCAGATAGGCGGTCAGCACCGTCACGCTGGACAGCAGCGGCGCGATCACCGGCCACGCGAACCGATGGTGCGCCTGCAGGACACCGGTCAGCACGATGCCGATGCCGTAGAGCGGCAGCTGCGGCGCGAAGATCCGCAACATCCGGGCGGCGATGGCCTGATGCTCCGGCGGCACACCGTGCAGCAGGCCGGCGATCGGGCCGGCCGCCAGCGCCACCCCCAGCGCGAGCGGCACGGTCAGCGCCACCATCCAGGTGAGCAGCGCCGAGGTGATCCGGCCGACCCGGGCGCGGTCCCCGTCGGCGACCGCCCCGGCCAGCAGCGGAACCACCAGGCTGGCCAGCGCCCCGCCGGCGACCAGTTCGAAGACGATGTTCGGCACGGTGTTCGCGGCGAAGTAAAGATCCGGCAGGCCACCGTGCCCGCCCTCACCGACGGTGTAGTAGAAGACCACGGTCCGGCCGAACCCGACGATCCGCGCCAGGATGGTGAGCAGGGTGATCAGCGCCGCCGCGCCGGCGATCTTCGCCGCCGTCCCCGTCCCGCTGCCCGCAACGGCACTCGCCGACCCGGCCGGGACCGTGGACGCGCCGGCGGCGGGGACCGGCGGCGCCGGAGCGGCCGGGCTTGCCGAAGCAGCCGGCGGCGCGGGAGTGGCGTCGGCGTTGTTCGGGGAGGTCACGCCGGTCGGCGGCCGAGGTCGTCGAGGCTGCGCAGCCACGGCGTGTCCTGGATGACCTTGGTGAAGCTGACCCTCTCGCTGGCCGCGGTGAGCGAGGCGAGCGCGGCCAGGGCGGCCAGGCGGCCGAAGGTGCCGGTGCGGGCGGTGTACGCGACGCCGAGCAGGGCGCCGAGGGCGTTGGCCCCCGAGTCGCCGAGCATGATCTCCTCGTTCAGGTCGGCGGGGAGCAGGGCGGCGCTCGCGCCGAGCGTGCCGGCGGTGATCGCCGCGTGCCGGCCCACCGCGAGCGGGGCGCCGAGGATCATCCCGGCCTTGATCGCCCGGCCGGGGCGCAGGTCGAGCAGATTCAGCAGGTTCGCCGTGCCGGCGATCACGCCGGCGCCGAGCAGCACGTCGACGCCGCGGCCGAACGCACCGTCGCGGCGACTGCCGATCAGCGCGGAGGCGACCAGCCCGGCCGCGCCCACCCCGCCGATCTTGACGAGGCCGCTGGTGACCCGGCCCTCGCGCAGCGCGCCCAGGTGGCCGGCGAAGCCTTTCGCGGTCGTCTGCTCGGGCCGGTTGCCGACGATGTCGTCATAGAGGCCGACCGCGCCGCTGACCGCGCCCGCGGCGACCACCGCCGCGGTGAGCCGGCCGGTGGCCGCTCCGCTGGCCGCGCCGATGGTCGCTCCGGCGGCCAGGGCCGGCCCGCCGGCCAGGGTGACCGTGCGCCCGTGGAAGTTGGTCCGGCGCAGGCCGGCCGCCTGCGGATCGCGGCGCACCCAGCCGAGCACGGCACGCGCCACCGAGGCGCCGGTCCCGAGCGAACGCAGAAAACCCATGGCGAAAGTCTGCCCTAGCCCGGCAACCGAAACCCGACCGGGTCGGTGCCGCAGCCCGCACCACGCGCACCACCGCAGCCCGCAGGCACGCGCACCACCGCAGCCAACACACAGGCGCACCACGCAGCCCGCGGGCATGCGCACCAGCGCAGCCACACACGCGCACCACCGCGGCCGGGCTGTCCTCGCGCCCCGATCGCCGGGCCGGCGGCCGCGGCGACGGCCGGATTGCGGCCACGGCCGGATTGCGGCGACGGCCGGATTGCGGCCACGGCCGGATTGCGGCCACGGCCTACGGCGCGGCGGAGGGGACCAGGGAGGTGGCGCCGGTGCCCAGGCCGTACTGGCCGACCTTGTTCTGCACCAGCCGCTCGTGGGTGGCCATCGCGGTGGCGACCTGCCCCTGCACGGAGCTCGCGTTGTCCACCGTGGAGATCTGCTTGACCAGTGTCGGGTCGCTGCGGATCGCGGACACCAGGTTGTTGTCGCCGGCGCCGTCCCCGGCCACGACCAGCGGACGGTAGCGGTGGAACTGGTTGGCCACGGTGACCGCGTTGGCGGTCTTCTTTCCGGCGTCCTTGTCGGTGGCCGGGGCACCGGCGACCAGCACGATCCCCTCGGCGCCACCGCTCGCCTTCTCGGCCACCGAGATGTAGCCGGGCTTGGCGAGCGCGGTCAGCACCGCGGTGACGTCGTCCGGGTTCACCACGGTGGCGCCCTGGTCCAGGGTGAGGGCGAGCAGCGCGCTGGCGGTCTCCACCCCGTCGCTGTTGGACGGCAGGCCGGCCGACGGGATGGTCGGCTGCGACGACTGATCGGCCAGGTCGAGCAGCTGGGTCGCGTACCCCGGGTCGAGGAACTTGTCCTCGACGGTGATCCGCGCGGTGATCGTCGCGCCGGCCGTGGTCAGCATCTTGACGACGCCGTCGGCCGAGTCCCTGCCGCCGGGCAGCACCACCACGGCCAGTTTGCGCCCGGTCAGCTTCGTGGTGAGCCACGGCGCGACCTGGGCGGCGAAGTCCTGGCTGCGGTTCAGCTCCTCCTTGTACTGGTTGACCTGGTCCCGCTTGACGTTGTTGTCCTTGTTGAGCGTGGTGAGCTGCTCGCGAAGGTTCTCCGAGACCGGGCCGTTGAGCGCGGCGGTGCCGACCACCAGGCCGATCGCCAGCGCGAGGAAGACCGCGGTGAGCGACACCACGTGGTACCTGAAGTTGATCACGACGCCCTCAGAGAAGATTGCCGAGCTGGAAGACGAGATTGTCCCACCACTCGGACACCACGGTCAGATACGCCTTGCCGACCGTGGAGACCGCCACCGCAGCGGCCATCGCCGCCAGCGCCGACAGGACCAGCAGCAGCAGCGCCGAGCCGGAGATGTTCTGCCGGTAGAGCCGGCTGACGCCTTTAGCGTCGACCAGCTTGCCGCCGACCTTGAGCCGGGTGAGGAACGTCGAGGCCATCCCGCCGCGCCCCTTGTCGAGGAACTCGACCAGGTTGGCATGCGTGCCGACGGCCACGATCAGCGAGGCGCCCTTCTCGTCGGCGAGCAGCATGGCGAGGTCTTCGCTGGTGGCCGCGGCCGGGAAGGTGAGCGCGTCGACGTCGAGGTTGCGGACGCGTTCCAGGCCGGGGGCGCGCCCGTCCGGGTAGGCGTGCACGACCACCTCGGCGCCGCAGCGCAGCACGTCGTCGGTGACCGAGTCCATGTCCCCGATGATCATGTCGGGGGTGTAGCCGTTCTCCACCAGGGCGTCGGCACCGCCGTCGACGCCGATCAGGACCGGCTTGTACTCCCGGATGTAGGGGCGGAGGACGTCGAGGTCCTCCTTGTAGTCGTAACCGCGGACGACGATCAGCACGTGCCGGCCGGCGATCCGGGTCTGCACGTCGGGCACGCCGACGCCGTCGAGCAGCAGGTCACGCTCCTGCTTGAGGTAATCCATGGTGTTCGCGGCGAACGCCTCGAGCTGCACCGACAGGCCCTCGCGGGCGTCGGCCATGCTCTTGGCGACCGTCTCCGCGTCCTGCCGGGTGCCGCTGGCCACCGGCTTGCCGTCGAGCAGCACCTGGTCGCCCTCGACGCTGACCACCTGGCCCTCGCGCAGCCCGGCGAAGACCTCCTCGCCCAGGTTGTCGACCAGCACCACGCCGCCCTGGATGAGCACCTCGGGCCCGAGGTTCGGATACCGCCCGGAGATCGACGGCTTGGCGTTGAGCACCGCGGTCACCCCGGAGGCGACCAGCGAGTCGGCCGCGACCCGGTCGAGGTCGACGTGGTCGATCACGGCGATCTCGCCGGGACGCAGCCGGCCGGTCAGCCGCTTGGTGCGCCGGTCGAGCCGGGCCACGCCGGAGACCGGGCCCGGCTCGCTGGTGCGCACACGGCGCAAGGTGGGAAGTCGCATCCCGGCCATCCTGACATGCCGCTTCACGCGGCCCCCGTTAGACATGCGCTAGCTCATCGACAAAAGGGACTTTTCATCCGCGCTTCTCTCGACCGGCGACCGCCAGCAACTCCTCCGCATGGGCGATACCCAGATCGGAATCGGGCAGGCCGGCCAGCATCCGGGAGAGCTCCCGGGCGCGCTCGGTCTCCTCGACGATGCGCACCCCGCTCGTGGTGATCGCGCCACCGGTGTCTTTCGCCACCACGAGGTGCCGGTCGGCGAAAGCGGCCACCTGCGGCAGGTGTGTGACGACCAACACCTGATGGGTGCGCGCGAGCCGGGCCAGCCGTCGCCCGATCTCCACCGCCGCGGTCCCGCCGACCCCCGAGTCGACCTCGTCGAAGACCAGCGTCGGCGGGCCACCGGCCCCGGCGAAGACCACCTCGATGGCCAGCATCACCCGGGACAGCTCACCACCGGAGGCACCCTTCTGCAGGGGCAGCGACGGGGCGCCCGGGTGGGCCAGCAGGCGCAGCTCCACCTCGTCCGCGCCGTCCGGCCCGGCGCCCAGCTCCTGGCCGTCGACGGTGACCGCCGGCTCGTCCCGGGACGGGGCATGGGTCAGCACCGCCACCTCGACCCGGGCGTGCGGCATCGCCAGGCCGGCCAGCTCGACGCTGACCGCCTCGGAGAAGCGGGTCGCCGCCTCGCGCCGGGCCGCGGTCAACCGGCCGGCCAGCTCACCGACCGTGGCGGCCAGCCGCTGCCGCTCCTTGTCCAGCTCGTCGAGCAGCTCGTCGGAGCTGTCCAGCTCACCGAGGCGGGATTTCGCGTTCTCCGCCCAGGCGATCACGCCGTCGATGTCGTCGGCGTACTTGCGGGTCAGCCCGCGCAGCGCGGCCCGCCGCTCGTAGATCGCCTCCAGCCGGGCCGGGTCGGCGTCCAGCTCGCCGAGGTAGGCGGAGAGCTCCGAGGCGACGTCACCCACCAGGGTGGCCGCCTCCTCGATGCGCAGCGCCAGGTCGCCCAGCTTGGCGTCGACGCCGGACTGGCCCTCCAGGGTGCGCCGGGCGGTGCCGAGCAGGGTGGTCGCGTCGGCGGTGTCGTCGGCCGCCTCGACCCCGCCGGCCAGCGCCTGCGCGGCCAGGGCGGCAGCCACCCGCAGCCCCTCCGCGTGCTCCAGGCGCTGCACCTCGGCGCGCAGGTCCTCGTCCTCGTTGGGCTGCGGGTCGACCCGGGTGATCTCGTCGAGACCCAGCTTGAGCAGGTCGGCCTCCTGCGAGCGCTGGCGCGCGTTGCGCCGGCGGTCGGCCAGGTCGTCGACCACCTTGCGCCAGCGGGCGAACGCCTCCCGATAGCCGTCCAGCAGTTTTTCGTGGCCGGGGCCGGCGAACCGGTCCAGCGCGGACCGCTGCTCGCTCGGGCGCAACAGGCGCAGCTGGTCGGACTGCCCGTGCACGGCCAGCACCTGCTCGCCCAGCTCGCTCAGGGTGGCGACCGGCATGCTGCGGCCGCCGACGTGCGCCCGGGACCGGCCCTCGGCGGTGACCGTACGGCTCAGCAGCAGCGAACCGTCCTCGTCGGTCTCCCCGCCGGCGTCGGTGATCCGGGTACGGACCGCGTCGCCCAGGGTGCCCTGCAGCCGCAGCCGTCCCTCGACCGTGGCCCGGCCCGGGTCGGCGCGGACCCGCCCGGCGTCGGCACGGCCGCCGAACAGCAGTCCGAGACCGGTCACGACCATCGTCTTGCCGGCGCCGGTCTCACCGGTGATCACGTTCATCCCCGCCGACAGCCGCAGGGTCGTGTCGTCGATGACGCCCAGTCCGGTGATGCGCAGTTCCTCCAGCACACGGCAGAGGGTAGTGGGACCCCCCGACAAATGCCCAGCGCGGGTGTTTCTGATCAGCGTCAATCGGGGGTACGCGGGAGGGCCGGCCCGCCCATCCGTCCCACCCGGGTCAGCGCCGGTTGCCGCGCCAGCCGACCACCGGGAGCTCGAATTTCGCCACCAGGGTGTCGGTGAACGGCCGGGGGGCCAGCCGGACCAGCCGGACCGGCAGCTGCCCCCGCTCGACGGTCACCCGGGAGCCGGGCGGCAGGTCCCAGGTGCGGCGTCCGTCACAGCAGAGCACCGCGAACGACGTGTACGGGTCGACGGTCAGCACGAAGGTCGAGGTGGGCGCGGTCACCAGTGGCTTGCTGAACAGCGCGTGCGCGCTGATCGGCACCAGCAGCAGGGCCTCCACCTCGGGCCAGACCACCGGGCCGCCGGCCGAGAACGCGTACGCCGTCGACCCGGTCGGTGTGGCGCACACCACACCGTCGCAGCCGTAGCGGGACAGCGGCCGCCCGTCCACGTCGACCATCAGTTCGAGCATCTGGGCCCGCTGGCCCTTCTCCACGGTCACCTCGTTGAGCGCCCAGGACTCGGCGATCAGGCGGCCGTCGTACTCCGCGCGCACGTCCAGGGTCAGCCGTTCGTCGACCGCGTAGTCGCCGGCCACGATCTCGGCCACCGCCTGGTCGATGTGCTCGATCTCGGCCTCCGCCAGGAAGCCCACCTTGCCCAGGTTGATCCCGAGCAGCGGGGCCTTGACCGGCCGGGCCAGCTCGGCGGCCCGCAGGAAGGTGCCGTCCCCGCCGAGCGCCAGCACGATCTCGACGTCGTCGGCCGCGGCCGGCCCCTCGACCGCCATCACCTCGTCGGGCAGGCCCAGATCGGCCACCTCGTCGGCGATCACCCGCACCTCGAACCCCGCGGCGATCAGATCGAGCGCCACGGTGCGGGCATGCTGCGTACTCTGCCGGCGTCCGGTGTGCGTGACCAGCAAAGCCGACCGAGTCATCTGTCCTCCAGTGGGGCAACCGGCTGATTCTCCCGCGCCACCACGGACGCGGACTCCTCGGGCAGCACCGCGCCGGACGAACCGGCCGACGCCACGGACTCCTCGGGCAGCACCACGCCGGACGGGCCGGCCGCGACCACCGCTTCCACCCGCTCCCGGTCCGCGGCCGGGGCGCCGCGCCGGAACCAGACGAAGAACTCCACATTGCCACTCGGCCCGGGCAACGGGCTGGCGGTCACGTCGACCACACCGAGGCCCGACTCGGCCGCGGCCGCCGCGACGTCCAGCACCGCCTCGGCCCGCAGCCGCCAGTCGCGCACCACACCACCGGTGCCGACCCGCTCCTTGCCGACCTCGAACTGTGGTTTGACCATCAGCGCCAGGTCGCCGTCCGGCGCGGTGCAGGCGGCCAGCGCGGGCAGCACCAGCCGCAGCGAGATGAACGACAGGTCGGCCACCACCAGGTCGGCCGGCCCGCCGATGGCCTCGGCGGTGAGCGTGCGCACGTTGGTCCGCTCGTGCACGTCGACCCGCCCGTCGGTCCGGATCGGCCAGGCCAGCTGCCCGTACCCGACGTCGACGGCGACCACCCGGCCGGCCCCGGCGCGCAGCAGCACGTCGGTGAACCCGCCGGTGGACGCGCCCGCGTCCAGGCACCGCCGCCCCTGGACGGTCAGCCCTTTCGGGCCGAACGCGGCGAGCGCCCCGGCCAGCTTGTGCCCGCCCCGGGACACGTACTCGGTCTGCGGGTCCTCGCCGGTGACCAGCACCGGATCGGCCGGGTCGACCATGGCCGCCACCTTGTGGGCCACGGTCCCCCGGACCTGGACCCGGCCGGCCGCCACGAGTTGGGCGGCCTGTTCCCGGGAACGGGCGAGCTTACGGCGGACGAGCTCGGCGTCGAGACGCGCACGGCGGGCCATCGGGATCCTTTGTCGGTACGTCGGTCAGCGGTCGATGCCGGCCAGGGTGTCCTGGAGCACCTGGTGCGCGGCCTCGTACTCGGCGATCTGCTCGGCCGGGGCCAGCCGCGCGGCGTTGGCGAGCGAACTTAGCACCGCGTCCACCGCCGCGTGACCGGTCTCCGCCACCAGTCCATCGTCGCCGGTGCGGTAATGCGCCGCCGCCACCGGCTCGCCGCCATCCGCCGGCGGCCGTGGGCCGCCCGGCGGCGGCCCCGGACGGAACCCACCGGGTGGCGGACCGGGCCGGAATTCACCGGATGGCGGACCCGGCCGGAAACCACCGGGCCGCGGCCCGCCCTGCGCACCTTGCGGGAACGTCACGGGATCACGCCTCCGTGCTCTCGGTCCGGCCGGAGCTCTCCGCCACCGGCTGCGACTTCCTGGCCTGCGACTGCGCCGGCACCTGCGCCGCCTTGCGCGCCGCCCGTTTCACCGGCGCGCCACCGGCCGGCGCACCCTTCGCCGCGGCCTTGCCGGCCGCCGTCTTCCTGACCGGCGCACCCTTCGCCGCGGCCTTGCCGACCGCCGCCTTCCCGACCGGCGCGCCCTTGCCGGCCGCCGCACCGTCGACAGCCGCCGACCCCTCGCCCGCGGCCGCGCTCCCGGCAGCCGCCGCAGCCTTGGCCGTCGCACCCTTGACCGGAGCCGGCGCCCGCTTGGCCGGGGCCCGCTTGGCGGGTGCCGCCTGCGCCGCGACGCTCTCCACGGGAGCGACATCCGGCAGGACCGTAGCGGCCGCCGCCTCTTTCACCTCAATGACCGGCGACGCCACCGTCCCGGCCGGCGGCGCGACCTCGGCCCGCTTGACCGGCGCCGCCCGCGGCCCCCGCTTGGCCGGCGTCACGGACGGCCCGGTCGTCGGCGACGACCCCGCCCGGCCGGCCGGCTTCCGGCCGGAAGCCGAAAGGGACCCGGCCGCTCCCGCCTTCCTGGCCGGCGCCGCAGAGACTCCCTGCCCGGTCGCCGCCGAAGGCATCGCGTTCGGCGTAGCCTGCACCGCCTTCTTCGCGACGGCCTTCTTTGCGACGGCCTTCTTCACCGGAGGCACGGTCGAGCCGGGCACCGCCTCGGCAGCCCGGGCACCCGCTCGCGCGGCCTCGGCGGGCCGGGCACCCGCCGGCGCCGGCTCGGCTGCCGGGGCACCCGCCCGCGCCTGTGCCTCCCGCAGCCGCTTCTCCAGGTCCCGCACCCGCCCGGTCAGCTCGGACACCTCGTCCGCGGTGGCCAGCCCGACCCGCCCGAGCGCGCGATCCACCTCGAAGCGGACGATGTTGGTCAGCGCCTCCCGGTTGGCGATGCCGGCCGAGAGCAGGTCCTCGACCAGGCCCTGCACCTGCGCCGCCGTCGCACCACCCCGGCTGAGCAGCTCACCGGCGACTTGCTGCGCCTTTTTCCGGGGCGCCTCGGTAAGCCCGAGCGCCAGGTCCAGATAAGCCCGCCATGCGTCTGGCATGATCGGTCCTCCTCTCGCCACGTCGGGTGCCACGCTACCGGGAGCCCCCGACAACTTCCTGAGGTACGGTGCTGGTGTCGCGAGGGGGGATGCCGATGGCCACCGTGGACGAGTGCCGGCAGGCATTGCACGACCTGGCCACGCGCCTGGAGGCGAACGCGGAGGCCCGCGGCCGCCTCGACTTCGACCGCTCCCTGGCCTGCCGGGTCACCGACCTGGCCACGGCCTTCCACGCCCGGATCACCGGCGGCCTGCTGACCGGCATCGCCGACGGCGACGACCCCCAGGCGAAGATCGCCCTCAGCACGACCAGCGACGACCTGCTGGCCCTGATCGCCGGCCGGCTGGACATCACCCGTGCGATCGCCACTCGCCAGATCTCGATCAAGGCGAACCCGTTCGACCTGCTCAAGCTCCGCAAGCTGCTCTAGCCCGACGATCACGCCAGCGAGTACGGACGGCGGCCGCGGAATCGTTCAAGCCCATCCGCGGAAGAACGTGATCGCCGGGGGACGGCCGGCGACCCGCTACCGCGCGGTGGCGGCGAGCTCCTGCAGCCCGGTCAGCACCTGATCGGCCGACGCGGTCGCCGTCGACAGTTGCTTGGTCACCTCGGCCAGCACGGTCGCCTGCTCCTCCACCGACGACGCGATGGAGAGCTGCAGCTCGTGGATCCCGTCCACCGCCTCGGTCGTCCTGGTGAAGGTCTGCGCGACGTCGTCGGTCTCCGCCACGATCGCGGTGATCACCGTGTTGACCCGTTCCACCGAGGTCGCGGTCTCCCGGGCCAGGTCTTTCACCTCGCCGGCGACGACCGCGAAGCCCTTGCCGATCTCCCCGGCCCGGGCCGCCTCGATGGTGGCGTTGAGCGCGAGCAGGTTCGTCTGGTCGGCCAGCGACGCGATGATCGCGTTCACGTCGGCGATCTCGCCGACCGAGCGTTCCAGTGCGCGCACCTTCTCGCCGGCCGACGCGGCCGCCTCCTTGCCGTCGGCGGCGGTGCCGGCCGCGGTCGCCGACCGGGACGCGATGTCGCGCACCGACGCGGTCAGCGCGGCCAGCTCCCGGTCGACCGCGGTGACCGCGGAGATCGCCGCGTGCGCCTGCGCGCTGATCGACGCCACGTCCTCGCTGATCCGGCGGGCCTGGGCGGCGGCCTCCGCGGAGCGCAGCCGCAGATCTTCGGCAGCCCGGTGGTCGGCTTCCCGCTCGGCCCGTTCGGTCTCCTCCCGGGCCGCCGCGGCTTCGGCCGCCAGCTGCTCGTTCTCCCGCTCGGCCTGTTCGGCGAAGTGCCAGAAGACGACGATTCCGGCGACCTCGACGGCGGCCAGGCCGGCGTGCACGGCGACCTGTTCGATCGCGGACCCGACACCCATGTGGTGCATGCCGAACACGCGTTCCGGCGCGATCAGCCCGAGTACGCCGTGGTGCACCACCACGACCAGCACGGCGCAGATCAGCGGCGCCCACATCTGGTAGAGCGCCACGAAGATCAGGATCGCGTACAGGTGGATGTGGGCGGTCATCGATCCGCCGGACAGCTCGATCGCCACGAACGTGCAGGCGATCAACCCGACGCCGGTGTGTGACGCCTGCGCCTGCTGGTTGGGCATGACCGGGATCAGCGCGGCCCAGCCGGCGACGCCCGCGACCAGCATCAACACCTCCCAGCGGGGGCGCGGGCCGAGCATGCCGACCACCAGGAAGACCGGGACGTGGCACCAGAGCAGCCGGCTGATGATCCGGTGCCGGGCACGCCAGGAGGCATCGGACAGCCGCGCGCCGCGTGGCAACGTAAGCGAAGTCACACCTCCCCGATCGGCGGATTCCCCCTCCGCTTGACCCTGATCGCGGCAGAGCGATTTTCCTCGCCGGCCGGGTTCCGCGGTGGCACGATGAGGTTGAGGAGCTTGCGACCGCCGGACGACGGCCGCCCCGGGTCACTGGGAGGCAACCCATGAATCACGTCCGCCCCGACGTTCCCCAGATCGACGGCACCTGCACCGGTGAGAATGTGCATGAGAGAGCCGAGCGGGTCGCGGTGCCCGATTTCGACTACATGAGCTCGCCGATGGTCGCCATGGTCGACGGCATCTTCCACATCGATCCGGATGCCCCGCCGCTGCCCCGGCGTCATCACCGACCGCGCCCGGCGCAGTACCACACCGACCCGGTGCAACCCTTCTGAGACCCGATTGCGGGGGTACGCGGGTGACCACACCCCCCCCGCATCGCCGCCCCGCCGCGGCCCGCGCGAGACCGCGACGGACCGGACCATCACGCGCCGAAACGCCGCAGCCCCGGCCGATGACGGCCGGGGCTGCTCATGATCGCGCTCATTCAGCGGCTGATGCCCAGGATCAGAGGCCCCAGGATTTCAGCAGTTCGGTGGCCGCGGCCGAGCCGGCGCTGACGGTACCGGCCGGGACGCCGTCCCAGGTGGCCCCGCACAGCAGGCGCAGTGCGTCGACCGGGTCGCCGGAGCCGGTCAGGGTGACCCGGTCACCGTCCCGGTCCAGCGACCAGCCGTCCACCTCGGCGGCCGGCACCGCAGCCTGACCGGCCGGGCGGAACAGCCCGGACAGGTCGGCGGCGACGAACTTCGGGCGCCGTTCGGCCGGTGCCTCCAGCAGTTCCCTCGGCCCGCTGACCCCGGTCAGGACGAGCAGGCTGTCCATGCCGGCGGTGACCGCCCCCTGGATGTCGGTGTCCAGACGGTCGCCGATGGTCAGCGGCCGCTCCGCCTTCGCGAGCGAGGCCGCGGTGGTGAACAGGGCGGGCTCGGGCTTGCCGACCACCACGTCCGGTTCCCGGTCCAGGGCCGTGCGCAGCACCGCGACCAGCGAGCCGTTGCCGGGCAGCGGGCCGCGCGGGCTGGGCAGGGTCCGGTCGGTGTTGGTGGCGTACCAGGTGGCCCCGGCCCGGACGGCGAGTGCCGCCTCGGACAGGATCCGCCAACCCACCTCGGGGCCGTAGCCCTGCACCACGGCGACCGGCGACTCGTCCGCCGACTCGACCGGGGTCAGGCCGGCGTCCCGCACCTCGCCACGCAGCGCCTCGGCACCCACCACCAGCACCGGCGAACCGGCGGGCACGTGCTCGGCGATGAGCGCGGCGGCCGCGCCGGCCGAGGTGAGCACCTCGGCCGGTGCGGCGCTGACACCCATGCCGGTGAGCAGCGAGGCCACATCGGCGGCCCGGCGGGACGCGTTGTTCGTCGCGTACGCGATCGACGTCCCGTCCGCGCGCAGCCGCTCGACCGCCTCGGCCGCGCCCGGGATCGGCTTGTCGATCAGGAAGACGACGCCGTCCAGGTCGAAGATGGCGAGGTCGTAACCGCCGGCGAGGTGGTCGGTCATGCCCGCGGCCGGTCGTCCGGGCGGCTGTCGAACTCGTCGCCGCCCTTCTCGTCGTCCTCGTCCTCGGCCTTGCCGGCCGGGGGCGCCTCGAACACGGCCGCCGGAACCTCGTGCTTGTCGGCCTTCACGGCGTCGGTGTTGACGTCGGTCTCGGCCACGGTGACCGGCTCGGCGTCCGCCTCGTCCGTGTCATCGTCCTCGTCGTCTTCGTCGTCGAAGTCGTCGTCCTCGTCCGAGTCGGCCCGGTCCTCGTCGTCGAGGTCCTCGTCCTCGTCGTCGTCCCGGTCCTCGTCGTCATCGGCGCCGGACCGGGCCCTGACGTCGCCGCCCTCGCCGTCCTCGGCCGCATCGTCGTCGAGGTCCTCGTCGTCCTCGTCGTCGCCCTCGATGACCACGCCGTCGAGTTCGAGGATCCGCTCGGCCGCATCGGTGAGCTGGTCCTCGTCGACGGCGGCGGCCCGGACGAACCACTCGCGGGCCTCGTCACGCCGGCCGGCGGCGAGCAGCGCGTCGGCGTAGGCGTACCGCAGCCGGGCCGCCCAGTCCGCGGTCTCCTCCGCGGTCAGTTCCTTGACCTGGAGCATCGCCACGGCCGCGTCGTGCTGGCCGAGGTCACCCCGGGCGCCGGCCGCCACGATCAGCAGCTCGATCGCGCCGGACTTCTCCAGCTTCGCCATGTCGGCGCCGCGGTACAGGTCGATCGCCCGCTCCGGACGGCCGAGCGCCCGCTCGCAGTCGGCGATCTCGGCCAGGTGCGTCTGCCGCCCGGTCATCCGGTGGTAGGTGCGCAGCTCCGCGATCGCCGTGGTCCAGTCGCCGGCCGCGTACGCCGCCAGGCCGACCGCCTCGCGCACCACCGCGATCCGCGACGCCAGCCGGCGCGCCGCGATAGCGTGCTGCAGGGCGACCTCGGAGTCCTCGTCGATGATCGTGCCGGCCGCCACCAGGTGCCGGGCGACCTTGTCGGCCACGTCCCGGGCCAGCGCGGTCAGCTCCGAGCGCACCTCCTGGTCGAGGTCGTTCGCGTCGATGTCGGCCGGGATCTCGGGCGCCTGGAAGACCGGCTGCCCGTCCTGGTCGAGCTCGGGCCGGTCCCCCTGGAAGCCGTCCCGCTCCCGGTCGCCCCGGAACCCACCACGGTCACCCCGGTCAGCGCCACGGTCCCGGTCGCCGCGGAACCCACCGCGGTCGCCGTCCCGGTCGCTCCGGAAGCCACCGCGGTCGCCACCACTCTGGTAGCCACCCCGGTCACGGTCACCGCCCTGGAAACCACCGCGGTCACGGTCGCCGCCACGGAACCCGCCCCGGTCGCCGCCACCCTGGTAGCCACCGCGGTCACGGTCGCCGCCACGGAAACCACCTCGGTCACCGCCACCCTGGTAGCCACCACCCGACGGACGATCGCCGCCACGGAAACCACCCCGGTCGCCACCACCCTGGAAGCCCTCACGGGGGCCGCTCCGGTCACGGTCGCCGCCACGGAAACCGCCCCGGTCACCGCCACCCTGGTAGCCACCACCCGACGGACGATCGCCGCCACGGAAACCACCGCGGTCACCGCCACCCTGGTAGCCACCACCCGACGGACGGTCACCACCGCGGAAGCCGCCGCGGTCGCCGCCACCCTGGTAGCCACCGCGGTCACGGTCGCCGCCACGGAAGCCGCCGCCCGACGGACGATCGCCACCGCGGAAACCGCCACCCGAGGGGCGGTCGCCGCCACGGAAGCCGCCCCGATCGCCACCACCCTGGTAGCCACCGCGGTCACGGTCGCCGCCACGGAAACCGCCGCGGTCGCCACCACCCTGGTAGCCACCACCGGACGGACGGTCACCACCGCGGAAGCCGCCCCGGTCGCCGCCACCCTGGAAGCCCTCACGGGGGCCGCTCCGGTCACGGTCGCCGCCACGGAAACCGCCCCGATCGCCACCACCCTGGTAGCCACCACCCGACGGACGATCGCCGCCACGGAAACCACCCCGGTCGCCACCACCCTGGTAACCGCCACCGGACGGACGATCGCCGCCGCGGAAACCACCCCGGTCGCCGCCACCCTGGTAGCCACCACCCGACGGACGATCGCCGCCACGGAAGCCGCCGCGGTCGCCGCCACCCTGATAGCCACCACCCGACGGACGGTCGCCACCGCGGAAACCGCCACCCGAGGGGCGGTCGCCGCCACGGAAACCGCCCCGGTCGCCACCACTCTGGTAGCCACCACCGGACGGACGGTCACCACCGCGGAAACCGCCGCGGTCACCGCCACCCTGGTAACCACCACCGGACGGACGATCGCCGCCACGGAAACCACCCGAGGGGCGGTCGCCCCCCCGATCGTCGCGGAACGGACGGCGCTCACCGTCGCCGCCACGGAAGCCGCCGCGGTCACCGCCGCCTACGGCACGGTCGCCACCACGGAAACCGCCGCGGTCGCCACCGCCCTGGTAACCGCCACGGTCACGGTCGCCACCCCGGAAGCCGCCGCCCGACGGACGGTCGCCACCGCGGAACCCGCCCCGGTCGCCACCGCCCTGGTAACCGCCCCGATCACGGTCGCCACCCCGGAAACCACCCCGGTCGCCACCGCCCTGGTAACCGCCCCGATCACGGTCGCCACCCCGGAAACCACCACCACCGGACGGACGATCGCCGCCACGGAAGCCGCCCCGGTCACCGCCACCCTGGTAGCCGCCCCGGTCACCGCCCCCCTGGTAGCCACCCCGGTCACGGTCACCGCCGCGGAAGCCGCCACGGTCGCCGGCGCCGCCACGGAAGCCGCCGCGGTCACCGCCGCCGGTCCGGTTTCCGCCCTGGTATCCGCCTCCATCGCCGCGGCGGGCGTCGCCGCCATCGCGACCGCGGCCCTCCCGGGCCTCGTCACGGTTGCTGGAGCCGCCGTCCTGCGGTCCTGTAGTCACGGATCAATCCTTCCGGGTACGGCTGCGGCCCCACGGTGCGGGCGGCCTTGCCTCAAACACAAAGTTACTAGGGAACGAAGTCATAAACGCAGTCGAGGGCCGACCCCGTGTGGGGCGGCCCTCGACCGTTACGTTGAGTCCGGCGGCGTCCTACTCTCCCACACCCTCCCGAGTGCAGTACCATCGGCGCTGGAGGGCTTAGCTACCGGGTTCGGAATGTAACCGGGCGTTTCCCCTCCGCTATGACCACCGAAACGCTTGTCAGCGCGGAACCAAACCAGCAACCTGACACCCGGGCCGGACCGATTCGCATCGATCCGCAGACACCGGCCGGCCTTCTTCCCAGGCCAACCGGAATCCCCCGAATACAGGGTGGTTGTTCGTTTGCTGTGAATCACACAGTGGACGCATATCGAGCATAAAGTTTGGTGTGGTTAAGCCCTCGGCCTATTAGTACCGGTCAACTCAACACGTTACCGTGCTTACATCTCCGGCCTATCAACCCAGTAGTCTAGCTGGGAGCCTTACCCACTCAAGGTGGTGGGATACCTCATCTCGAAGCGAGCTTCCCGCTTAGATGCTTTCAGCGGTTATCCCTTCCGAACGTAGCCAACCAGCCGTGCTCTTGGCAGAACAACTGGCACACCAGAGGTTCGTCCGTCCCGGTCCTCTCGTACTAGGGACAGCCCTTCTCAAGTATCCAACGCGCACGGCGGATAGGGACCGAACTGTCTCACGACGTTCTAAACCCAGCTCGCGTACCGCTTTAATGGGCGAACAGCCCAACCCTTGGGACCTGCTACAGCCCCAGGATGCGACGAGCCGACATCGAGGTGCCAAACCATCCCGTCGATATGGACTCTTGGGGAAGATCAGCCTGTTATCCCCGGGGTACCTTTTATCCGTTGAGCGACACCGCTTCCACACGCAAGTGCCGGATCACTAGTCCCGACTTTCGTCCCTGCTCGACCCGTCAGTCTCACAGTCAAGCTCCCTTATGCACTTACACTCAACACCTGATTGCCAACCAGGCTGAGGGAACCTTTGGGCGCCTCCGTTACCCTTTAGGAGGCAACCGCCCCAGTTAAACTACCCACCAGACACTGTCCCTCGACCCGATCAGGGCCGCAAGTTAGATACCCAAACCCAACAGAGTGGTATTTCAACAATGACTCCACCCGAACTGGCGTCCGAGCTTCACAGTCTCCCACCTATCCTACACAATCGAATTCAGATACCAATGTCAAGCTATAGTAAAGGTCCCGGGGTCTTTCCGTCCTGCCGCGCGTAACGAGCATCTTTACTCGTACTGCAATTTCGCCGGGCCTGTGGTTGAGACAGTGGGGAAGTCGTTACGCCATTCGTGCAGGTCGGAACTTACCCGACAAGGAATTTCGCTACCTTAGGATGGTTATAGTTACCACCGCCGTTTACTGGCGCTTAAGTTCTCCGCTTCGCCCCGAAGAGCTAACAGGTCCCCTTAACGTTCCAGCACCGGGCAGGCGTCAGTCCATATACATCGTCTTACGACTTCGCATGGACCTGTGTTTTTAGTAAACAGTCGCTTCCCCCTGCTCTCTGCGGCCATACCACGCTCCACCAGCAAGTGGCTTCACGCGTCCGGCCCCCCTTCTCCCTAAGTTACGGGGGCAATTTGCCGAGTTCCTTAACCACAGTTCACCCGTCGCCTCGGTATTCTCTACCTGACCACCTGTGTCGGTTTAGGGTACGGGCCGCTCGAAACATCGCTAGAGGCTTTTCTCGGCAGCATAGGATCAATGACTTCACCAGAACGGCTCGGCATCACGTCTCAGCCTCATGCACCGCGGATTTGCCTACGGTACGGCCTACACGCTTACCCCGGCACAACCACCGGCCGGGATCATCTACCTTCCTGCGTCACCCCATCACTAAACTACTACCCACAGAGGTCCCAGACTCCACCGACTCAGACCGAAGTCCTCCCCGGCTTTGCGTGGTTAGTACTATGAGGTTCGTCTTGGGCGTTTCTTTGCGGGTACGGGAATATCAACCCGTTATCCATCGACTACGCCTCTCGGCCTCGCCTTAGGCCCCGACTCACCCAGGGCGGATTAGCCTGGCCCTGGAACCCTTGGTCATCCGGCGGAAGGGGTTCTCACCCTTCATTCGCTACTCATGCCTGCATTCTCACTCGTACAGCGTCCACACCTGGATCACTCCGGCGCTTCACCCGCTGCACGACGCTCCCCTACCCATCCACACAAGTGTGAATGCCACAGCTTCGGCGGTGTGCTTGAGCCCCGCTACATTGTCGGCGCGGAACCACTTGACCAGTGAGCTATTACGCACTCTTTAAAGGGTGGCTGCTTCTAAGCCAACCTCCTGGTTGTCCATGCGATCCCACATCCTTTTCCACTTAGCACACGCTTAGGGGCCTTAGCTGGCGATCTGGGCTGTTTCCCTCTCGACTACGAAGCTTATCCCCCGCAGTCTCACTGCCGCGCTCTCACTTACCGGCATTCG